>JACQRJ010000031.1 GCA_016206505.1 Candidatus Peregrinibacteria bacterium
ATTTCAGCTTTTCAGGATCCAGTTTTTTTAATTCGTCTGTTGTTTTCATAATTATTTAACGTTGATATCAATAAATTTGCATTGAACGGGAAGTTTGTAGGCAGCCAGTTTCATCGCTTCTTTGGCTATTTCCGGAGTGACGCCTTCCATTTCAAATAATACTCTTCCCGGTCTTACCTGAGCCACAAAGTGGTCGGGGACACCTTTACCGCTACCCATCGGTACTTCGGATGCTTTTTTGGTTACTGACATATGTGGGAAAATATTGATCCAGATGCGGCCGCCGCGTTTGATGAAACGGGTCATTGCGCGACGTGCGGCTTCTATTTGTCTGGATGTTATTTCGCCTGCGGCTTGCGCTTTTAGGCCGTAGGTTCCAAAACTTACTTTGTTTCCGCGCATGCTTTTGCCCTTCAGGCCGGACCTGTTTCTAAACTCTCTTCTAAATTTCTGCTTTTTTGGTTGTAACATTTTTAAGCTTGTTTAACTTCTTCAATGCCCTGAGAAAGTCGGGCCAATAAATCTTTTTTAAACACTTCTCCGCGATAAATCCAAACTTTTATGCCGATTTTGCCGAAACTGGTGTTTGCTGCTGTCGATGCATAGTCGATATCGGCGCGGAAAGTGTGAAGTGGAATTTTACCTTTGGCGAAGAATTCTCTGCGGGAAATTTCTACTCCGTTTAGGCGGCCGCCAAGAGCGATTTTGGCTCCAATGCCTCCTGCTTCCATAATTTTTTCAATTGCCACTTTTGCGGCGCGGCGGTAGGAGATACGTTTTTCAACTTGTCTTGCGACATTTTCCGCAACAAGCATTGCGTCCAGCATCGGTTTTTTGATTTCTTTGATGTTGATGGCGAAACTTTCTTTGAATTTTTTACCCAAACTGTCTTTTAATTTTTCAATTGATTCACCGCCGCGCCCGATAATCAGGCCGGGTTTTGAGCTGTAAATATTGATAATTACTTTGCCCTGGGTGCGCATGATTTCGATGCGGGAAATGCCTTCTGCATTGAGTCCGGTGCGGATAAGTTTTTCCAAAGCGATATCCTGATGGAACAATTTCTTGTATTCATCTTTTGAGGCAAACCATTTGGTATCCCAATCATGGGTGATGCCTAGACGTATTACTTTTGGATTTACTTTCTGTCCCATTGGTTATTTAGTTAATTTCTTAGTCGGTCTTTTTACTACTTTTACCGTGGATTTCTTTGGCGCTTTGGCCGGTTTTAGTTCGGGCGTTTTTGCGGCTTTGGTTTGAGAATCGGGGGGTACATGGAGACTCGGCTTCGCCTCGTCTCTGGCCTCATCTCTGGCCTCGTCTCTGTCTTTGGATTCCACCTTTACAGTGATGTGCGAAGTTCTTTTCAAGATAGGATAAGATCTACCTCTGGATACAGGGACGCTTCTTTTATAGGTAGCTCCTTCGTTTATGATGATTTCTTTAATGTACAGATTGCCACGATTTTGTTTAAAATTGTTTTCCGCATTGGCTACGGCTGACTGGATTAGTTTTTTTAAGATTAATGCGGTTTTCTTTGGTGTGAAGGTTAAAATATTTATAGCATCCTCTACACCTTTGTTGCGCACAAGTGCGGCAACCAAATTGGCTTTTTTGGGAGAAACGCGGATTTGATGCAAATATGCTTTCATTTTTTATAGTTTAGGTTGCTTTGGCCAGTTTACCACCATGCCCTCTGAATGTCTTGGTAGGGGAGAATTCTCCGAGTTTGTGGCCAACCATGTTTTCGGTTACAAAGACCGGAATAAACTGTTTGCCGTTGTGTACTGCGAACGTGTGACCGACAAAATCCGGAGAAATGTCGCAGTTTCTTGACCAGGTTTTAATTGGTTTTTTTTGTCCGGAATTGTTTAGACCTTCAACTTTTTTGATAACTTTCGGGTCTAGATACGGTCCTTTTTTTGAACTTCTTGACATGGTTTAAATATTATTTTCTACGACGGTCATTAACGATCATTTTATTGGTATATTTACGTCTGCGGGTTTTAAATCCCAACGCAGGCATACCCCACGGTGTTTTTGGATATTTGAGACCGATAGGGGAGCCGCCTTCGCCTCCTCCATGCGGATGATCCACCGGATTCATGGCTTTACCTCTTACTTGCGGACGGCGACCCATAAGTCTCATGCGTCCGGCTTTGCCGATAGAAATATTATTGTGCTCAAGATTGCTCACGGTGCCGATAGAGGCGTAGCATTTTTTACTTACCAATCTGATCTCACCTGAAGGCATTTGAATTTGTGCCAATTTGCTCTCGAGTGAAACAAGTTTGATGATTGCACCAGCGCTTCTGCCAAGCTGTCCGCCTTTGTTTTCGTTCATTTCCACGTTGTAAATATTGTAGCCAACGGGGATGTTTTTAATGAGCATGCGGTTTCCTGTTTTGATCTTGCCTTTGTTGGCGGCCATGACTTTGTCTCCAACTTTTATGCCGTCCGGAGCGATTTGATAACGTTTTTCACCGTCTGTGTACTGAATAAGCATGATATAAGCGCTGCGATTCGGATCGTATTCCACGGATTTAACGGTTCCTTCGATATTGAGCTTGTCCGTCTGGTTGAAATCAATCAAGCGATAATATCTTCTTGTGCCGCCGCCGCGGTGTCTACAGGTGATTGAACCTGTATTGTTGCGGCCGGAATGCTTCTTCAAAATTACTGTAAGGCTTTTTTCAGGCTTGAATGTCGTTAGCTGTTCAAATGAAGCTACGCTCATTTGTCTTTGTCCCGGTGTTGTTGGTTTGAATTTCTTTAAAGCCATATTTATTTACTTGATTTTGCTTCTTTAAATTTTAATGGATCAATAGTTTTTTTGTCTTTCAGGGTTACTATGGCCTTTTTCGCTACGGCCCTTTTTATCAGCACTCTGCCGCGCATCATTAATCTTTTTTTTGCGGGAGCGATCAGCATGCGTATTGCTTTTACCTTGGCGCCGTATACTTCTTCAATAGCTTTTTTTACTTCAGTTTTGGTCGCATCCCTTCTGACGATAAAGGTGTATTGGCCATTTGATTGCAGTACTGAGCCTTTTTCTGTAGCCTGTGATTTAACTAATTGCAAGAATGTTGACATCGTCTATTTGGTAAAGGTTTCTTTTAATTTGGCTACAGATTCTTTAAAGAGCAGAAGAGTGCGATATTTTTGCAAGTCGTGAATGTTGATGTATCCGGCAATTATCATCTTGGCATTTTTCAGATTTTTAATCGATTTTGCCACATTTAAATCTTTTTCCGGCATTACGATCAAAACATTTCTTTCAATCGGTAGTTTTTTAATTAGAGCCGCCATATCTTTGGTCTTTGGTGAGGCAGTTTCATAGCCTTCAAGGGCAATCACCTGATTTTCACGGGCCTTTTGGGAAAGGGCTGCGAATAGAGCTTTTCTGCGTTGTTTTTTTGGCATTTCTTTGCTGAAGTTCCTATTGCTCAGCGGGCCGAAAACTACTGCTCCACCACGCATGTGAGGACCTTTTGTACTACCCTGGCGCGCCTGACCGGTTCCTTTTTGCTTGAAAGGCTTTTTCTGACGGCCACGAACATAACTTCTGGTCTTAGTGTGGGCGATGGCGACTCTTTGATTGGCCAATTGTCTGATTAATGCCTGATGAATAAGATCGCCGTTGAATTCGACTTCGAAAATTTCCTTTGGAAGTTCGATTTGTCCGCTCTTTTCGCCTTTTTGTGTGTATAAATCTACTTTCATTATGATTATTTGCTGATTATTACAAGTCCGCCGTTTGGACCGGGAACAGCTCCCTTGAGGGCTATTAGATTTTTTTCCATATCGAGCATGGCTACCTCCACTTTTTTCAATGTGATTTGAAGAGTTCCCATACGACTCGGTAATTTCTTACCTTTGTGTACACGGCCGGGTTTGGCGCGGGTACCTACTGAGCCGGGTTCTCTGTGATGATGTGAACCGTGAGATTCCGGGCCGCCGTGGAAATGATATTTCCTGACTACTCCCTGAAAACCTTTGCCTTTTGAAATGGCTGTAACTTTTACCGTTTCACCTTCCTGCAATTTTTCAAGGGTCACACTGTCTCCTTTTGCGTAAGTTTCATCTTCTTTGATTCGGAATTCTTTGACGTGGCGGAATTTCTTGGTCTTGGTTGGCTTTTTCAACTTGGCAAAGCCCAGGACTATCGCCGGATATCCATCTTTTTCAACTGTTTTTACCTGGGTAACCTCGTTGGGTTCGCAGTGTACAACAGTTATCGGGATCACGCGGCCGTCGTCTTGAAACAGGCGGGTCATGCCTATTTTTTTGCCGAGAATGCCTGACATAGTGTTTTCTTAGTGAGAGGTTAAGCCGCCTCTTGGGCGGTTTTGGTTTGATTTCTCGGTAGAAACCTCACCAAAATTCTTAACGTGCATGTCAAAAATGCCTGTGAAATATACAGAGGGGGTCTTGGGTAGTCAAGGGAAAATTATTCGCCAAGAAGTAAATAGCTTTTTACTTTTTTTTCAAAAAATTTCTTGATTTCCTTGATGTTGATTTTGTTGTTATTTTCGAATTTTATCGGACCTTTTTCCAGGTCTTCAAAGTAGACAAGGCTTTTTAGGATGAGATTTGTATCTAAATCGGGGAATTTTTTTTGAGCAAGAGACAAAAGTTCGGCTAATTTGATTTTTTCCAGGATGAAGTATAAATCGATATAGTCTTTTAGAGTTGCTCTCCCCGTTATTGCGGATAATTTCATGCAGCCAATTTCTCTTATTGAAGCCATTTTGAAATTTTCCGTTTCTATTAATTTGTCGATTAATGTGTACGGATAGGTTAAAAAGCTTAGTTTTATATCCTTCTCAATGATGACTGTTAAGGTGTTTTTTTCTTCATGGACTTTAAGGATTTGGTGATTTTTGAATATTTCTTTTAAATTTGCGAACAATTTATTGGTGTCGATGGATTTTTTACTGAAAAAGTCAAAATCAATGCTGTCTCTGTGGCCTATCTGTAGCGCTAAGGCTGTGCCCCCCGCCAGATAGAAGTCTTTTTTAAAAGATTCAAAAAGGGGTAGGATGTTTGATCTTTTTTTATCCAAAATTTTAAGAAACATGGGGTTTTATTTTATGCTAAAAACCAGACGCCAGAGATTTAGAGATTTTTTGTTCCAGTTGCTTGCATTGGAGGTTTTGACTGTGTTTTTGATTTCTTCTTTTGAATATTTTTTGAAGAGCCAATCGGTTGCCTTACTTGAGCCTAAATTCAGCACGCTAGTGATTATAAGTTTCTTGTCTTTGTCAGTATCGAGTTTTTTTGTATCGTATGACCAGAGGCAGGCGCGGAGATAATTAGGGAGCATAAATAGTGAATTTAGTTGCTGAGGTCCATAGCTTATTTTAGCAAAATTCATGCTTTGTCGCAAAATTTGAAGGGCAATTTTTGCTGGGTGGTGGTGTCAAGTGGCAGGTATGTTTTGGCTGTTGTTGGATTTATTACAACAGGAAAAGCTGGTGATTCTTGGCTTTAAGTTTGCAAATGCTATTTGTCGGGGTATGCTTTATTTGTCTTTTGATTATAAAAAATATGACTCAGTTGCCAAGAATTGCGGCGGTAATGCAAAGAAAGTATAGAGGTTATGTGGTGATTTCTTTGGATGGACGGGTATTGGGCTTTGGTAAAGATGGTATTTTGGCTTTGGATCAGGCAAAAAAGAAGGATAAGGACATAGAAAAAAAAGAGTTTTTAATTTCCCGCGTTCATGGAAAAGAGCCAATCATTGCTTGAATTTGAGTATCGGTGGGGAAGGTGCTTTTTGATTTTGAAGCTAGGGCTGAGTTGAGTAGACGCTATCGACTTTCTGCAGAGTCAGGTGAAAGTGATTTGGTAATTTAAGTTTATATGGTGGCATGAATTTGTTAAAGTCAATAAAGAATATGGAAAAAACTATTTTGAAAAAAATCTGTAAGGCTTATTTTCTTCCGCCGAATATACGGAGGCGTCTTATTAATTTTGTGAATTCAAATGAGCTTTCCAATTC
>JACQRJ010000036.1 GCA_016206505.1 Candidatus Peregrinibacteria bacterium
CAAATTAGAAAATCAATAAATCACATGTAATATTTTTTCCAAGAATTTGCTCGAACAAGTTTTTGTACAAAGCGAGACCATCATCTCCCGCAAACAAAGCGGAATTCGGCTCATATTTTTCCACATTTTCACTTACAAAATCGTGGCTGACCTCTCCGATATATGGCAAATTGGCAACAATCAAATCATAACGCCCATTTTCATCTGCAAAATCGAGCAAATCAGCCGGAAAAACAGAAACCCTATCATCAACACCATGCTGCAGAGCATTAATCTTTGCCACTTCACAAGCCGCTTCTGACAAATCCACTGCATCAATCAGATCAATACATTCATCGGGAAGATTTTTTGCAAGGCTGATAGCAATATTACCGCTACCTGTTCCCAAATCCAAAATCCGCAATTTTTTTGATGGATTGGCAGCTGAAAACTTCAGAGCTGCTTCTACCAGCATTTCCGTCTCAGGCCTGGGAATTAAAACCCGCTGGTCTACAAAAAAATCCAGTCCGTAAAATTCCTTTTTCTTAATTATATATGCGATAGGTTCTCCTGACGCCAGGCGTTTTATATAATGCCAAAACATATACACGCTCCCGGGATCGGCATCCCCATTGGCGTTTGCAAACAAGAACTCCCGACTTTCATCAAGGCTATAAGCCAAAAGAAGCTCGGCATTTAGCGCCGACAACGCAGTATCCGACAGTTTTTCAGTGCCACCACAGTCAACCAAAAACAGGATCCCTTCATTTAGTAAATCCCTGATAGTCAAAATATCTGCCTAATAAAATCTGCTCTTTTCACGCTTTGAACGATAAAATTCACGCTTAATCGCTGCATCGCGAACATACTTTTTCTTTGGTACCTTCAAATTGTAACGTTCGGTGCGTATCTTAAGCAATTTACGACTGGCTTGCACAGCCTTGTTAAAACGGCTTATTGCACGCTCATTTGACTCTTTTTCCTTTACTATTACTGTTACTCTCATGACTAAATTAATTTTAAAGCCTGCGCATTATAAATAATCAGGGCTTAAATGCAAGCAATTTATCAAGTAGCTTGCTCCAAATTATTGGCCGGCATAAAACTCAGCTTCTCCCACCACTTTGCCGTTTTTCAAAAATACAACCTTATATCCTCCCCCAAACATACCGCCAAAATTGTTCGACAAAATCTGCTCATCCAGAGTGGCATAAGCATAAAGCTCACCATTACAAGCTTCTTCAACTTTTATGCCCTTTTCGGAAGCCATTAAAACCCATTCCTGGCGCTCGATTACGTTTAAATTAAAATCATCGGTTCCTTCTCCTTCGTAATCAATTTCTTCATGCATCCATTTCACATCCAGCACATCTCCTGCAATTCCATACTGATTTATCTTTGCAAAAGCATGAAGAACACGGCCAAAATTTACATACCAACGTCCCGGATCGGATTGAGGTACTTTTGAAGCTGTTGGCGGATAAAATGAAGTCTCGCAACGATTTGGCACATATTCTGATTTTCTTGCCTCATATCCCAAAGCATAGACAAAATCAGTCACAATAATATCTGAAACAATATCATTTGGCTTGAGCGCATTACCGGCTTTATTGTCCAGATAATATTTTTCAGCGGCAGCCGCATCACGATTTTCCACATAATCACTCCAAAAATCGATCTCCGCTATACACAAATCCTCATATTTTGAACCGGCATAAACATCTTCAATAACAAATTTCACCGCTTTTGTTTCCTCGCCTTCAAAGTCAAAAAATTGCATTCCGTATTTATCCGGTAAATCATAAGAAGCGAAATCCTGAAATTTACCTTCTTCATCTTGAAACTGCACTTTCAGCTTTTTTACGCGCTTGTTTTGATTGTAAATCTCAGCATCACGAGCAAATCCTGGAACAATTCCCATTTTGCCTACTTTCACATAATCGGCAAAATTCATCACAAGCTCGGCTCCGGTTTTGCCGTCAGCCGCACACCATGCAGTTGAAAAATCACGATCAAAAGCCATTTCAGGCGCATAATTAAAGCCGATTTTTGATTTATCCTTCAAAACTGAACTGGCGGAAACTTGATAATCTTCAACTTCAACAAGCTCCGGTGCAGGAAATCTCACTTCTTTAACTTTTTCAACTTCTTCAGTACGATCAACTTCTTTTGATTTTTCTACCGGCTTCACAAGCGGATCTTTTGGAGCACAAGAAGTCAGTACAAAAACAAGAAGAAGCAAACTCAAAGACTTTTTCAACATAGGAGAAAAGGTTAAAAAATTTTATATATCCAGGTTTTTTACTTTCTTTGCGTAAGCCTGAATAAACTTTTTGCGTGGCAAAACTTCCGATCCCATCAAAGTATCGAAAACCTCATCGGCACGCTCAGCATCCTCAATAGTAACTTTCAAAAGCGATCGTGAATTTGGATCCATTGTAGTTTCCCAAAGTTGATCCGCATTCATTTCTCCAAGACCTTTGTAGCGCTGAATACCGGCATCACTGCCCAATTCCTTTAAAGCTTTGGTTTTATCCTGCTCGGTGTAAGCATATTTCATCGTTTTGCCCTTACTGACTTTGTAAAGTGGAGGTTGAGCAATATAAATATAGCCATCCTCAATCAACTGTCTGAAATAGCGATAAAACAGGGTCAAAATCAGAGTACGGATATGCGCGCCATCGACGTCCGCATCGGTCATGATAATGATTTTATGATAGCGCAAACGATTCAAGTCAAAAGTTTCGCCAATACCGACACCGATTGCGATTACCAGATTTTTCACTTCATTATTACCCAAAATTTTATCCAGACGCGATTGTTCCACATTCAAAATTTTACCTCTCAAAGGCAAAATAGCCTGAATATTGCGATCTCTACCCTGCTTGGCACTGCCTCCCGCAGAATCTCCCTCAACGATAAATAACTCAGACTCTTCAGGATCTTTGCTCGAACAATCGGCCAATTTTCCTGGCAAAGTCATGCCCTCAAGCGCGCCTTTTCTAATAACCGTATCTCGAGCGGCTCGTGCCGCCATGCGCGCCCTCGCCGCCAATAAACATTTGCCCACCACTCCCCTCGCATCAGCCGGATTTTCTTCAAAATATTCCGCCAAAGCTTCACCAAAAACAGTCTCAACAGCGGTACGCATTTCCGCATTCCCCAATTTACCTTTCGTCTGGCCTTCAAACTGCGGATCGGTCAATTTTACAGAGATGACCGCTGTCAACCCCTCACGCACATCATCGGACTGCAAATTTCCATCCTTTTCCTTCAGCAAATCGTTGTTTCTGGCATAAGCATTGATGGTTCTGGTCAAAGCGCTGCGAAAACCGGTTAAATGCATTCCGCCATCCACCGTATGAATGTTATTGGCAAAAGCATAAATTGTCTCCTGAAACGAATTGTTGTATTGCAATGCCACTTCCACGATGCCTTCCGGCACTTCTTTTTCAACATAAAACACGTTTCCAATAAGCTCTTTTGATTTATTCAAATGTTGCACATAAGACTTTATGCCGCCCTCAAAATAAAAACGTTGACGCTTGATTTCAAAGTCGCGCAAATCGGTAAGTGAAATCTGCACACCCTTGGTCAAGTAAGCCTGCTGGCGTAAACGATTCAAGATTATCTGAAAATCAAAATCAAGAGTGTCAAAAATATCCGGATCCGGCCAGAAATGAATTTTTGTACCGCGCTTCTCAGTTTTACCCATAATTTTCAGCTCATCACCTGCATCGCCGCGATGATATTCCTGATAATATACCTTACCGTCGCGATAAACTTCCGCCGCCGTTTTCTTCGACAACGCATTGACCACACTCACGCCCACGCCATGCAAACCGCCGGAAACTTTGTAACCTCCATCTCCAAATTTTCCACCGGCGTGCAAAACGGTTAAAACAGTTTCTAGAGCGGATTTCCCGGTCTTTTTATGCTTATCAACGGGAATGCCGCGCCCATTATCTTCCACACTGCAACTTCCATCTTTGTACAAAATGACAATAATATCATTACAACATCCCGCCATCGCCTCATCAATAGAGTTGTCGACGATTTCCCAAACCAGATGATGCAAACCGGTAATATCGGTCGAACCGATATACATTCCAGGCCTTCTGCGCACAGCAGACAATCCTTCCAGGACTGTAATCTGATCGGCACCGTATTCAGTTGAAGTATTTTGTAAAGTCTCCACCATAAGTTTTTTGAAAATTTAGACTATGTGAAACAAACCACCGGAGAATCTAGCACAAATTATAGGGCTGTCCAAGAGGAATTGGGGGGGGGGAAATTAGCTAAAAAGTCGCTTAGCGAATAGAAGATTTATCAAAATTTCATTCTCGCCGCGCCCACCACGGACATTCCCGGGAACGAAATTTGTGATCCGGTGCAAACTTCGACTTGACGGCCTTTTCGGACAAAAAGCGAACTCGATTTGAGGGCTGTTTTGAGAGGATTTTTCGGGGTGATAAATTTGGCAGAAAGAATGTGTTATAATCATACTTTACGGCTTGTTTAAGCTATTTTAAAGAGATGATTCGTGCTAGATTTTCAGCAACTTCTAACCAAAAAATCTATGGAAAAAATCACTGAAAATCAGGCGGGCAGCATTGATCTCCATCGTGAATTTCGCAAACTTACTTTCGACATTCACAAGATGAAAAATCGCCTGATGATGCTCCTTCTCGAAATTTATGAGCAGGAAATCTACAAAAAACATAATTGCACAACAATCTACGAATACGCTTTTAAATATGCAAAACTTTCAAAAGAAACAGTGCAGTTGGCGCTGCGAACTTTGAGAAACACCGAGGATAAACCGCTACTTCGAGCACAAATCGAAAGCAAAGGCATCTATAAAGTGGCGATTGTAGCCAAACTGGCAACGCCGGAAACTGAAAAATTCTACGCCGGACATGTGCAAAAAATGAGGAAAGAGGTACTTTTTGCATTTGCCAAGGAGGTGAGAAAAAGCGAAAACGAAGTGGGAAATGTGAAATTTGAGGCAAAATGCTATGCCGTTGTACCAAAAGTGAGCATCGAACTTGACGCCGAAATGCAAACAATTTTCAATCAATTGAAAAAAGAATATGGCAAAGATTTATCAAACAAGGAGGCGTTGAGAGTGATTTTGAAAAAGTTGAAAGAGAATGAAAATGCAAAATCAAAAAATGTTCCCAAAAACGTGCCGCCACAAGTAAACCCTAGGACAGAAATGCAATCAACAAGCCAAGAAATCGAAGTGGATTTCATTCCCGGGAACGGAATTTCAATCGAAAATCAAATTTCAAAAATCTCCTCTGCCAACACGACTCCACAAACTCAAAAAACAACACAATCATCAGACGCGCTCCTACCCGCTCAACCGCCAAAATTTCCATCCCACACCATTCCGCGTGAAACAAAACGCGAAATCGACATCAAACAAAATCACAAATGCGCATATCCCAATTGCGTAAAATCAATCGAAAATTATCATCACAAAATCCCATTTTCCTTCAGCAGAAGCCACGAATCCCTGGTCGGCCTTTGCAAAACCCACCACGAGTTTTGTCACCACGGAATAATCCGCCACGAACTGGACGAGCCAAATCACTGGCGACTCAACATCAAACCGGCAAGATCGCAATTTGACAATTTTTTTCTAAAATACAAAGCACATGAAAAAAACTCACCCGCCGCACGCGTGCCATTCCCTAAAAAACCTCACTCCAAAAATCCTGCACATCCTGCCCCATTTGACCAACCCAACCTACAGCCTTACGCACAGGCTTTGGCACAATTGCCCTAACAACACTTACAACACCTCGATCGACCATTCGCTTGCCCCTACCAAGCATCTTCCACCCCTTACCGGCAAAATCAATCCCTACATCTTTCAAATCAGACAGCAAGCCAAAAGTTTTTGCTATCATCCCACCACCAACACGTCGCTTAACATAACTTTCATATTTTGTCTTAATCATCGAATTATTCAGATTTACAATTCTTGTGACTCTCCAGAAATCTTCCAAAGCTCTATTCAATGACGCAATTTGTTCTTTATTGCCCTTAGCACGTATCGCAGCAGACTGATCAAAAGTTAATGCACAAGCGTTTGCAAAATCGCCATAAGCATCAGCATAACGCTGAGCAGCATCATAAATACGATGAGGATTTTCCTCATCCCGCAGAGCTCTAAATTTTCTGACACACTCAGCGGCAGATCCATAGAAATATTTTGCAACTTCTATAAATTCCTGTGGCAGATCGGCCGAGGACTCATTTTTTGTTTCAATACTCATTTTTGTTTTAGTTAAAAAGAAACCTGGGAATATCATACAATAAATGACGGATGGCGTCAAGTGGCCAACCTGACATTCCAGGAAAATTCCATATTCAAAGTGTGAATATTGTTTAGTACTAGCCGAACAACGGTTTCGTAAATCCTCTAACGATTTGCGTTTCACAGGTTCTTTCGCTCGAAGCGATCAAAAAATAAATTATAATTAACTGTTCCCGGGAAAAGAAATCCAATATTTATACAATTTATTTTCTTTCGGTCCCGCAATTAAAATAGCCTCAGGCTTTTTTGGCGTTACTAATACAAGAGTGGGCGCCACAGGACTTTTAACACGAGAAAAAAATCGTATTCCTTGAGCCTTCAATTTATCTTCCACAGATTGTACTCCAGCATAATCTGTAATTTCATTATGAACAATAATGGCTTTAATTTCAGCAATGTCTTCGCCTTTATTTATCAATTGAGCCATAATATTATCAAGGGCGTAATTCCTTCCTGCTTCAGAGCTATAATCAAAGGTTTTTTTGCAATAATCCAAAGAACTTCCTGTTGGAGCAGGAGTCATATGAATAAGAACATTAAAATTTTTACCTTGTAAAACGACTGCTATGCATCCCCTTAATTCTTCCGTCTCTAAAGCAATTGAATTTTTTGCAAGAACACTTGCCCCGGCAGGCACTTGAACTAAATCTAAATTTTCACATTCAGTGCAATCACCAAATTGACCATAGTCTACAAAATTGTGACCCAAAGAATGAGACAACCGTGGGTGAAGCCACATTCTGCCTCTATTATTCATTAAATAACTCCACGATAACCGCGGATCAGAACCAACCATCTCAATATTTTCAACCGCTTCAATTGGGGGTTGAATTGGCTCTTTTTGTTCTTGCCCGCTTTCTGTCATTTAGATTAACTTTTTTAATAAACATATAAATCTAATTAAATCCAACTGAAAAATCTACCGCGAAACCCCGCCCGAAAAATCCCCTTCCGCCAAGGCAATGCCATAAAGCTCCTCCAAAGTGTATTTCCCCTCAATAACCAAAGGAGTTTTATCAACAGTCACATAAACATTTGTAGCCATTTCGCCATTCATCAAAAAATCAAAAGTCAAAAGCACTTTGTCATTTTCTGAAATTTGCGCACCCTTGACACGATAAACCGCATTCAATTCATTCACGACTTCAACATTTTCCATTTCCAGAATAAATCCGGCCTCCCCAACTCTCTTTGCCACGAAACTGCGAGCGAAACGCTGGGCATAAGTCTCAACACTTGGCTCTTCCTTGCCATCTTCAGCCGTAACTTCCGGCACAATATTCGCAAATTTATTGCTCAAAATACTGAAAAGACTGGAAAGCTTCACCGCACGATCGGAAATCAATTCATCATAAGCATAAACCTCTTTTATCAGACCAGAGTCGCGATCATACATGCCGGTTATCGGATAGCCCTGCACCGTCGCGGCAATTTTCACAAAGCGCTGACTTAAATCGGTAATCGGATCTATTTTCAAATTATCGATCCCCGAAACTTCGGCAAAAGCCTGGGTAATTTCGACGACAATTGTGGCCTCCGTAATTTCTTTCGGACTGTCTCCCAAGACATCTTCCTGAACATTAACAAAATTCCAGATACGATCTTTTTCGCTTAAATATGATTCGTATCGTGCTTTTTGAGTCAAACCGTATGTTTTTGAAGTCTGATACTCGGGAGTATTCAAAAATCCCCAAAAATCGGCAATTTCAGCCAGTTCGGATTCAAAAATTTCCACCACCGCTACGCTTGAAGAAAATTCCGGCATCAACGCGTTGATCTCTGCAACAAGCCTGGAAACAATTTTTTTCGCCGTTACAACATTCACTTTTTCTCCAAAAAAATAAGCCATCAGACGCTTCAAAAAAGTGATTTTTGCAGTAATCAGTGTCTGTTTCAGCTCGTTTTTCATCTGTCCATCCTGATAAAGCTTAAGTAAATGCTCTTCTAGCACATTTTTCATCGCAAAATACCCGTCCTTGTAGAACAAAGGCGAAGAAAGCAGAAGATTATCAAACAACTGATTATTGAACGTAATGTAATAAAACAAATAATCGTCCGAAGCGTTTTGAACCAGACTCGCATCAAAATATTTGTAATAACTGTTAAGAACATCTTCGGCAAGCACGCTATTTTGCTCAAGTCCTTTATAGACATTGAGCCATGCAAGATTTACCACTTCAAAAACATCGCGTCCGGAAGCAAACTTGCGACTCAAAAGCTCTTTGGAAATTTTATATTGTTCATCAGCAACATCGAAAATCGCCAAGCGCTGAAGGTAAGCATCATAGCGCTGATAAAAATCCTCGGATGTCTTAAGCTCAAGCGGCAAGCTACTCAAAGCGCCGTCAAATTTCTCCATACTAACGCCAAAATTTGCGGTATCAGCTTCAGACAAATAAAAAATCGCGTCATCCAGATAGCCGAAAAGATGCTCAAATAAAATTTCCTTCTTTTTCTGCGGTACAAAAGTGAGATTTTCCTCCGACCAAAACAAAAAACGTCCCACAAAACCGTCATTCGCAGATTTACCGCCAAAAATAACCCTGGTGGCAAATTCACGTTTCTTGGCTTCCAAAAGCGCATCATCATCGGCCATATTTGTTTTTACCCAATCCGAAGCAAAAACCGCACCTGCAATCGCAACGTACTTAAATTCTTTAACCAACTTAGTATAAAGCAACTTCTCATAGCGCTCATCCAATTTTTTCACATTGATACTGATGGATCTGCCGCGAGGCACAAGGAGCTTATTCACAAAAATACTGTCATAAGGATCTTTTGCATCCGTCAAGCCGACACCCTTTTGCAAAAATCCCACATAAACATCCCCATCAAAAACCATCAGATTCAAATGATCGCCATCAAATTCCAGATCAAAAACGGCATGATTCGGCACAATAACGACATTTTCACCTACAAGCAGGTTTTGCCATCGCGTACTCAATTTGAAATTTCCCCACAGCTTCACACTTTCGGAAATAGCTACAGCATCATCAAAGAGCTTTTTCAGAGGTTCATCGACTGATTTTTCTTCATCGAATCGCAAAATAATATCATCGGAAAAAAATGGGGAAAAATTCTGTTCGGAAGCCGTAGGAGAGGCAAAAACGCCTTCAAAATAAAAAGTTCCGACGACCAAAAACAAGGTAACAAGGCCAAAAACGGCAAACTTTACAAAAACGGGCATTTTTGAGTCCCTTTTCAAGTTTTTTTCTTCCAAAGAAGTCATTTGTTTACATAAAGATAATCCCTCAATTATAGCAGAAAAAAGCCAAAGCATAAAGCCCGAGATATAGAAAATTCACACTTGAAAATAAAAGCTTGATAAAAGCGCAACATGTAGTAGCATTCATCCCCAGTATTGAATTACCGCACATCATGAGTACAGAAAAAAAACAACTGGAAGATGCTCCAAAAGCCGCCGCTGAAGCACCAGACAGACAAGGGCAAAGAGAAGCGCAAGACACCGTTGATTTGGACAGCATAAGCGATGACCCCGGTAAACGCATGGCTGCCGTATGCCGATTAACCGGTGGACTGGAATCCAAGGAACTTCCTGGAGTGATTCTTGAAGTAGGCCTAAAAACAAAAAAGCCCAGCGAAGATTTTGCTACAATTACATCAATAGTGCACGCACTTTTTGGTCAAAAATTAACGCCAAAATGGTCACCAAAAGGCACAATTGTCTTCCAATTTTCATTTCCAAACAGCGACCAAGCGCAAACTGCAGTTTATAGGATAAATACAGCATTCAACGATTGTGAAGAGGGAGCTACTCTGCGATTTGGAATGACTGACGAGCCAGCGGAAATTTCAACTCACGACGGACATGTCCTGCTTGCAGGACCTGGGAGTAAAGTCGCATCAATTAAACGCAAAAATGGAAGAGACCCAAGGATCAACAGCAAAATAGAAGGCAGGGATCAAATCGTTACGCCAAGCGAAATGAGAAGACTATCCGTCCCATTCAGAAAGGACATAAGTCCCCGAGCCGCAGAACATGCAGAAACAATCACTCAATCGCCTACAGAAACAATCAGACAAGCTACAGAAGTACTTATCTACCTGCCGAAAATCAGCGATCATGAAATAAGAGCCAGAATGACAGCATACGTCATTGAAGCATTGTCACGCCACAACGCCCGCATACTAGACAGCACAACAGACCCAATCAGAATTTTCATTGCTGAAGAACGCGCTGTAGGAAATCTTGGTCAACGATTGGCTCAAAGATTAAAAAATTACGAAAAATACCAAATAGGGATTATAGCAAGACATGCAAACATAGAAACGGAAATTTTGGATGATGGAACTGTCATAATTCACACAGATACACCTGACCCTTTAGACATAGGAAGACCAAAAGCAGGTCTTTGGATGGACGAAGCAACCCTGGATCTCGCAGGAAATGCGCGCAATCGCTCACTGGCAACATTCACAACAGAACGCGAGAGCGAAAGAGGCTTTACAAAAGTCAAAGCAATTAAATCGGCAGAATATAGACTAATCACTGATGCAAGTCACTTAGTAGGCAGGGAAGCTGAATCTGGAGCAATCACAGCACTGCTTCAATCAGTCAGAAACGAAAAACGACCACGATTTATTACAGTTCTGGGAGAACCCGGTATCGGCAAAACAGAACTGGTGGCTCAAGTACTACAAAATGCGGAACGTACGGGCTTTCGTGTTGTTTCCTACAAAATACCGGAAGATGGCACATCACAACATAGAAGCACTGTAAGTAAACTCATCTCCGGCTTGCTACCGCTATTCAGCGCTCAAGGCGGCGACACGTACGAAATACTCAGGTCATTTGCTGAAGGCCGCACACCGAAAGGAAGCCCACTGGCCACGACAATTGAAACTTACAAAAGCAATCCGGCAAGATTGGCAAAAATATTGGCAGAAGCACTGCAAGAAGCTGCAAAAGGAGGGCCAATTGCTCTTGCAATTGATGATTTACAATGGACTGACGAATTCAGTAAAATAGCATTAAGCAAACTGGCAGGAGAATTAGCAAACGATCAAAATCCTCTTGCTTTAATTTTTCTCGGACGTATCGCAGAACAATCTACCACAAGAGAAATCACTGAAGCGGCAATAGAAAAAAATCACACAACGCAGGAAATCAGACTGGCGCCACTATTTAATGATGGAACAGCAGAAGCTGAAAGAACACATTTGACTGAGGAATTAATCCGATCACATCTACCACGAAGAATGAGAAGTGCAGTCATACCTCAAACATTTGTACTTGAAATGATGGCATTTTCAAGAGGATTGCCAATCATCATAACTGAAACCTTGGCACTATTAAGCCAACGCAACCAGCTAAGCTCAAGAGCCGGAAGCCTGGTGGTACCAGCCACAGCAGCACTAGAGGAACTCTCAAGAAAAGAATCCAGCGCCACATTGGCCTCGATTCTCGAACGCCGACTGCAATTGTTACCACCGAATGAAAAATTGGTTACAAATTTGATGGCAATAGTGGGAACAATTGATCTGGAAATTTTTTATCATTTACATGAGAAAATTTATGGAGATGAACATGACCTTGATAAAACAATTGATGCACTGGTCGAAAAAGACATTGTTCGAAAATCACCACTGGCCTTTGCCAATGACAGCATGCTGGCAATTTGCAAATCACAAGGGGCAACAAGTGGCGCTCAATCTCAAATAGCCTACGACTCATATGGGGCTTTGCGAGTATTGCAAGCATCTCGACCAGCATTGGCACCCAAGATAACTCCAAAACTGGTATATGAACTCCTTCAAAAAGCTGGCACAGGCGGACAGGAAATGCTCGATTCGGCAACCGGTGCAATAAGATATTGTCTGGATACAAGGCAGCACAGAGCCGCTATCCGAGCAACAGAAACCTTAATTACAACTTTGGAAATCCATACGGAAAGAACATTGCGCAAACAAGAAGCAGAAGCAGATGAGGATGAAATGAAAAGACTATCAGAATTATTAGCAACAAGCTACCAGCAAGCAGCTGAAACCTATCTCCGGGTTGAGGACCATGCAAATGCCAAAGCTGCACTAGAAAAACTTGATGAATTGCGGGACCAAATACCTGCACTCGCATCGTTATTTGATGGGAAAAACGGATTAGGTCTTTTTGTACTAAAACTGCGTGCAGCTCGCATCGCACCACGTAGCGAAGCTGATGGGGAAAAAACAGTGGCATTAACCGCATTGGAAACAGCAATCAATACACTCAGCCCTGGTGATTCAGAATCGGCAGAAGCAGAAAATCCCCAAATCACGCTAGCAAGAGGCGAAGTACTTGCCAGAAAAATGCAAATCTTAAGTGATAATCAGGATCGAGAGGGCATCGAAAAAATAGATCATGATGGCTCTGTCAACGATCAAATCTTGAAACTTATGCGACTTGGAAGAGTGGGCAATGATCCTAAAACAAAAAACGCTGCCAAGGCGTTGGCTCAAGATTTGGAATCAAAATTAGTCCAAATTCGCTTCCATCTCATCGATCGATTAGATATTGCAGGCCCTGTTGGAGAAGAAGCGTTATACCTTCAAGTACCAACAGAAATACAACAAAGAATTTTACGGGAAAATAATAGGAGATTTAAAGAATTAATAGAGCTCTATGCCACAAAACCCGAACTGTTGAGAGATCCCGACACATACGGATACCTACTTGAAGGCATGGCACGCATCAAAATTTTGCTCGCCAATACCGGCACAGACAGCGAAACCCATGCAGAAGCAGAAGCGGCAATCGAAAAAGCTCTTGAAGTGGCAACCAATTTCGATCTGCCCCACATTATCTGCCGCACGCGCACGACACGAGGCAACTGGCTCATCGCAAAATCACTATCTACCTACAATCCAAACAGAGGTTTAAGAAATTCAAGGGTAAATAAAGACCAACTGGAAAATGCCATCAGAGAATTTAACCTTGGAATCGCTGAAATGGCACGTGGTCAACAATTGGATAACGACAACGCCAAAGAAGCAATGGCATACAAAGCCATGGCAACAGCAATCTTGATTATCAGTCACCCGCCTCAGACCCCAGCAGAAAAAGATCTCCGAACTCAACAATTGCTAGAAGCATGGGAAAGGCACCGCATTGTTTTGGAATATCTATATAATTTAAGAATGCAAAATTCTGCATTTGCAAAATACTATTACAATGAACTCTCAAACACTGGGCTCTTGATTCAAGCGGGACAAATCCTTGGAATTGCGGCCACTCTAAATCTTCCGACAAACATCCGAAATCTATCAGATGACTTTACAGCTGCATTAAGAGGCTCGACGAGGGACATTACCAGCATGAGAGATTTGTCACCCGGCAGCCAACGCCTTCTGCACCTAAGAAAAGAAGGCATAGCAAATTGCTCTACTGGATAATATTCGGTGTCGGGGAAGGGAATAACTGCTGCTCCAAATTAGGAGTAGGAGATGGAAATATTTGCTGCTCCAAAAATCTATTGTTATAAAGATTTTTTGGAACCTTTGGATTTCTTAAGATGGATGACTCAAAATCCACGGGAACCAAAATTCTATAGAGAAAAATCAAAGAAACAATCACCGCTCCGGTAAGAAGTCCAAGCCAAAATACAACCATTGGATGCACCTGTGCCATTGAAACTGTTTTGCTCATTTTTATTTTTGTTAGTTTTCCATCTAAACTGATTAAATTATACAACAATCACTCATCACAGTCAACAAAAGCTTGCCAGCATTTTGACAAAAGTCAAAAATATATTAAGATCAAGACTCGTAGAAGACTCTGTAATCACGAAAAATGGCAACAACCGGAAATCCAGACGCTACTGATCCTGACATAGAAGATCCTCTAGCGGCACCAACAAGGCCACTACCGCTCATCAAGCCCACACAAGCCTTACCACTCAACGAACCCACACAACTTTTAGTCAAAAAGCCTAAAAATCCAGACGAAAATCCGAAAGGAACTGCAGATACAAAATTTCAGAAGGAATACCTTGCATCAAGCCCCGAAGCAATTCGGGAACCCGCCGGTCAAAAAGCCGCTTCACAAGCGGGCATCGAAAGAGACGGCGAGCTAAAAGAAATGCCCGGAGCAATCCTGGACATTGAATTACGCCTCTCCTCTCATTTCAAAACAGATCAGTACCCAAAAAAAGCATTTGCCATAGTTAAAAGTGCAATTGCACATTTTCAGGGAGCGTTACTTCATTTTATCCCGACGCCAAAGGGCTATTTGAGATGCCAATGCATCTTCCCAAACAGAGCCCAAGCGCACAACGCAGCAGTTTACATTCACCAGAACACTGATAACGACCCTGATCATCATGCACCCATAAAAAAAGCCAAATTCGGTCTTGCTCAAGATCAAAGCCACTTAGCAACCTGCAACGGTCATCTGCTTGTATTCGGAAACGCCGCCAGAATGGCCATGAAACTTCAACATGCAAATCCGGAAACGGCCGAAGTTCCGGTAGTGGCAACCTACGAACATTCGGCAGATACAGAAAAAGAAACAATCCTGGGTAATTCACTTAGGGAAGAAAAAATAGAGGAAAAGAAACCATTACATTCCCGCGAAACAGAAAGGTCCAGAAATCACGCCCACGAAGCCGTACGCCTGCCAAATCCTGATTTACCGCAAGTAGCTTCCCGCGTTGAAATCCGCTTTCCAAGAAACCTTGCACAAAATCCGGCGGAAACATTAAAAATCGCCACCGGATTTATCGATGCCATCGCGCCTCACCCCATGTCAAAAGGCTCAAAGTACAGCCCGACTCACGCAATTCTCACCGGCCAAATTCTGACTATCTATCTCCCTGAAGAACGCGCTCCGGGCAATTTAGGTGAAAGACTCGAAAGCATGGAACAGGAAATCCGGAAAAACGGCTTGATCATAATTCTTTCCCACAGCCGATATTCAGCCGTTGCACTCGATGAAGATAATCATACATTTCAGGGAGCACTGCCGCCATCCGCAACTCTGGGGGAAGATCTTGATCTGGATACAGAAAAAGGAAGTGCCGGTATTTACCTTGATGATCATTTTAAAGAAGCGGCCAGCCACGAACGCAATGCCTCGATAGCAGTTTTTGTTACTGAGACTAAAGCAAGTCTACAAGTGCCTAAAGCTGTACGCTTAACAGCTACCCAAAGAAAAAAAACAGGACGGGACAGCGAACTTCACCACGAAAATCTCTACAAAGTCCAAAGAATAGAAATTGCCAAAGAAGCCGTAGTCAAAGGTAGATTTACAGTGGGACGTGAAAAAGAAATAGCAGACCTTAATGCGACATTGGAAGCGGTACGAGACGGAAAAACCGCAAAATTCACCATTATCAATGGTGAAGCCGGCATCGGCAAAACCAGACATGCGGTAGACGCAATCCGTCTGGCCGAAGAAAAAGGCTACTGTTCAGTTTATTACAAAACGCCGGAAAACGGCAAGACGTCTTCACTTACCGGCGTGAGAAGAATGACCAAAAGTCTCCTGGCAAAACTTGGCGGCGACGCCGGAGAAACTTTCCGCGATTTACAATTTTTCAGCCTCGGAATAGTGCCTCCCGGTGAAATAGACGCCTACGGAAAAAGAGTCGAAGCTCTCAATCAAAATCAGGTTCTGGCCGCCGAAAGACTCACCGCACTGATTGTTCAGTGCGCACAGACCCGGCCGCTTCAGCTGATTCTGGACGACCTTCAATGGTTCGACGAATTATCAATCGCGATTTTAACAAGGGTAATACAGGAAATCCCTCAGGAAACTCCTTTGCACCTTGCACTTTTGGGCAGAAGCGGCGAAGAACCGATTCCGCAGGATCTTACCGATGCCATGTCCGCAAGAGCTGGACACTATCACGAAACTTCACTCAGAAGAATCGGCAACGCGGCGCAAATCAGAGCAGAATTACTCGAGGAAGAGCCTGAAATGCATGACCCCCAACTCCAAGATCGCATTGATCAAAAACGCTTCAAATTAACCAAAGATTACATTTACTCCAATCTTCCTGAAAATTGCGCGGATGCAGAAATCGCCGACGGCTTTGTGTGGAAAATCCTGGAAATATCCGAAGGATTGCCGATAGTAATCTCCGAAACGGTCGCACTGCTTTTGGAAGAAGGCAAAATAGAATTGAGAGGTTCAAGCATCTCTACGCCCAGTAACGCAGAATTGGATACGATGAAGAAAGACAGCACAAGCGAAACATTGAGCACAATTATCCAGGCAAAATTTGATCGCTTAAGCGAAGATGAAAAAACGATTATTGATTACCTTGTCGTACTGAGAGAAACTGATTTAAGGCTTTTTGCCGGACTGCTCAAGTATTTGAGACTTTCAGAAGAAAGAATCCGGCAATCCCTCAGCGCTTTAAGTCAAAAAGGACTGATTAGAACCAATCCGGTTGGTTTCACACACGATCTGATTCAAAAACAAAGAAGAGATCAGCTAAAGGATATTGGATCTCTTTCACGCAAAGCAGCAGCCTGTTACTTGCCACTGGCCGCAAATCGCAGCCGCTTTGCAAATCTCATTTCTCCAAGCCAACTTTTTGAACTTCTGGAAATTGCTCTGGAAAATCCCGAAGAACATAGAATAAAAGTACGCACAAAATTACTGGAAGCACAAGTACCGCTTGGACTGGAAGCAGCCGATCACAGCCTCCAGGTTCAAAATCAATACAGAGCGCTACAAATCGTGGAAACACTTGAGTCACAACTGACCAGCGAATTTGCTCCCTATCTCTATCCGCCAAAATCAGAAGAACCCGATGCGGAAGCAAAAAAAACAGCCCTGGCACTAAATCTCAGTGAAATTCACCTACGAGCTGCGGAAGCCCACATCCGTCTCGGCCACAAAACCGAACCGGAAAGTGCTCTCACAAAATACGCCCGGCTATCTGCAAAAGCACCCGAGGCAAAAGTCCAGGAAGGCGAAAGAGGCTTTCGTTACAAAGTTCTGCGTCTAAAAGCCGCTTTTGCACAAAGATCCCGGGAAAAACTCGGAGAAGCGCTTACAGAATTGGAAGGCGCGCCCGAACTTGTCGCTTTAAGAACTGCCCTTAAAGAAGCTACCGTTGTTCAAGACACAGGATTACAACCCCATGTCATGATCGCCTATGGAGAACTCATTATCGCAAAATTAAGACTTGCGGGAGCCAGACAAAGTCAGGAAGCACAGGAAGCATTGGATGCGGTTCTTCCGGAAGCGGAAAATATCATCGCAATGCTAAAAACGGATACAACATCTGCCGAAATTAAAGCTCTGCGAATTGACATCGAAAGAACAATCGCTATCAACGAAGCTCATATTTTCCGCAAACAAATTCGTGGCAACGTCGAAGATGCCTTATACATGGAAGAATTCACTACTGAGCAGCAAGCAAAAGCGGCAGAACTGGAACAAACACTGATCGGAATTTTGCAAACCTATCTTACAGACACACAATTGGTCAGAGATCCCCAAACTCTGGGCTTTCTGTACGAAAGAATAGTTGAAATGCAAATTATTCAAGACCATCGCGACGAAGCCAGAAAAACAACAGAAAGAGGTCTTCGTTTAAGCCACAACTGGGGCATTCCGGAAGCAGTCAGCGCTTTAAACATGCTTGCTGGCGATGAAAAGACAACACAGCAAATTGCCAAAATCGACCTTACACATATGGAAACCATCGATTCTGCAAAACATTTTGACGAAGCACTGCTCATAGAAGCTCTGGAAAACTATACCCAGGGAATTTTGGCAATGGAAAGAATGGGAGCCACAAATGCCGTGCACATCCAAACCAATGTCGTAAACAGAACAACTTGCATGGCACTATATGCATTTTCAAAGCTTGCAAAAAATCCGGAATTTGACACCAGCAAAAGCAATACAGCAATGATAATGCGCATGCCAACAATCGAAACCGTACAAGAAATGGAAGCGTTAAAGGCACAAATCCGGGAAACCTGGAATGTGATGATTAGAGTTCTGTTACAATTAAGAGACAACTACAACCCTGCAAAACCTGCAAACGAGCCGCAAAACCAAGCATACTTGCAGGAGTTAAGCGGATTGGGACTGCTTTATAAAGCCGCGCGAAGAATAGGAATAAGCGACATTGCCATCCCGGATTTCATCGACACTTCAGAAATTTTATCCGAACGTCAATACTTACAACAAATTGACGAAAAACCACAAAAACCGCTATCACAAGCCGACAAAAAGTATCTCAAATTAAGAAAAGAAGGCATAGTAGCTCTTATACCTGGCGGCGAAGATACAACAATTTCTCTGGCAGACCTTGATGAATTGCTGTAATTTGCGGCTCATGAAAAAATTATTTCAATTAACAACAATCGGCCTTTTTATCTTCCTGATGCCATTTGAAGCGATGGCATTTTACGAAGATGTTGCAGAAAATCATCAATACTACAATCCCATCAAAGCATTGTACGAACTTCAAAAACTGCCTGAAGACACAAATTTCAAACCGGACGACAAACTTACCAACTCAAATTTCTACAAGCTTCTAAGCACTTTTGGAGGCACGAAAATTGCAACCGATGAAAATCTGAATCCTGCAAATTTTCCGCCAAAACATCGCATCCTCTCCGAAATGTTTTACTACCTTGGCATCGGCACCAATTATCTCTTTGATAAAGAAAATTTCTATTTCCTGGATTTGGACAAAAATTCACCCCTCTCCCCCATCGCCCAAAAAGCTTCAGAAATCGGCATTGTCGAAGACAAAGAAGATCAGCAATTTTTCAAAATGGCCCAACGCCTTACAAATGCGCAGGCCGCCGACTATTTATACAAAATTTACCTCTACAAAAACCCCGATGCTCTGGAAGAAAAGCCCAATGCCATCAATATAATCACCATCACAGAAACCACGGAAGATACGCGGGAACTTGGCACTTTTGTCGATGTCTGGAACGTCTTAAAAAACTATTATTTTTACAAGGAAGAACTCGATGAAGAAGCGATGATTTACGATGCCATAGAGGGCTTGCTCAAGACCGTACCCGATGATTACACCGGATTTAGCGAACCTTCCGAAGCGGAAGAATTTTTTGACAGTCTGGAAAATGAATTTGAAGGCATCGGCATTATGATCGAAATGGTCAATGAACAGGTCACAATCATCAGCCCCCTTGCCGATTCCCCAGCTCAAAAAGCCGGACTTCTGCCCAATGACATTATTTCAAAAGTTGACAATGAAAGTATCACCGGCCTAAATCTCGATGCTGTAGCCAAAAAAATCAAAGGCCCCGCACAAACTGTCGTAAAAATCACGGTTTTGAGAAATGAAAAAGAGCTCATTTTTGAAGTCACCAGACAAAAAATAACCCAGGAAGCCGTAACCGGCAAAATTATCAAGGAAAATGGCAAAAAAATCGCCTATATCAAATTGACCACTTTTGGCCAAGATACGGCAAAAGAATTGGAAAAAACGGGCAAAGAACTTTTGCTCGACAATCCCAAAGGATTCATTCTCGATCTGCGCAACAATCCCGGCGGCTACCTCAACTCCGCCATCGAGATGGTCGGCCTGTTTTTGAAAGAAGAAAAAACAGTAGTAAAAGTCAAATCGGCAAGCGGCCTAACGGAAGAATATAAAAGCGCCGTCGATGGAACTCTTGCCGGACAAAAAATCGTCATCATTATCAACAAAGGCTCCGCTTCCGCTTCGGAAATCCTAGCCGGCGCGCTGCAAGATCATGAAATCGCGACATTAATCGGCACAATTTCTTTTGGCAAAGGCACCGTTCAAAACATCAAAAGCTACAAAGACGGCTCGATTTTCAAATACACTATGGCCAAATGGCTCACCCCAAAAGACCGCGACATCGATAAAATCGGTCTGACTCCGGACAAAATCATCGAAAACGACACTGCAACAACAGAAGACGAACAGCTAAAAGCGGCTTTGGCGGAGTTCTAAGCATAAGCCGTATCTTTTGCGTCTCGATAACGCTCATAGACAAAATTATAGACCTCGATCCCTTTAATGTCGCATTCCTGCTGTGAATAGGTTGGTTCCGGTAACGAATTGTAGAGAATATCGATAATTGTCGTTTTAACGCCTGCCCTTGCCGATTCTTTTTCTCGCCAATCAAGCACTAACTTTTCTTTTTTGAGTTTTGCCAATAATTCGTGAGAAGCCTTTCTAACTTTTTCAACTTCGTCAGGGTTCAGATTTTCCTTTAAGAGCAGGTCGAAAATTGCCAGTTCCTCCTCGCTCAAATTTTCTTTAACTGCTCGCTGTTCTTCTTTATCCAAACTCTTTGCCAAATCAACCAGATCATTCAAGAGTTGGTCGACATCGTGTGCTCCGCTGTTGTAAACCTGAAGTATTGCATTTAAACGATCCATGAAGCGCCCTCGCTTTTTATTGCGTTCCATCATCTCTTCTATTTTTTCTTCAAGCTCAGTTTTCATGCTCTCAGCTTGCAAATTCTTATTTTCCAGACCAGCAAAGAATTCATGGAGAGCATTGGCATCGAGACTACTCAAATCTTTAACGCGTTTATGTTGCGGGATGACATATTCGCCTGCCTGAATGGATTTATCGAGCAGGTCTTCCAAATCCTTTTGCACCTGTGAAACATCGATGCTTTCTCCAGTAACAAGACGAATCCGTTGAGCAATCGTACGAATAGCTGCTACCTGATCGTAATAATCTTCTGCGTCAGGTGCCGGCAATACAGACTGGTAGGCGCTTTGTAAATCACTCGCAAGGTTCAAAAATGCCTTTTTCTTCTCCGGTTGGCCGACAATGGTGTTTGCATATTTCTCTATCAAAAGCAATTTTTGCTCATTTGGAACCTTCAAGAGAACATTTATATCAATCTGCTCACCCTGCAAAAATTCTTTCACCGATTCGAGCAGGTTTTTTAATTGGCTCACCAGTTCATCTTTGCTCCGAATAATGTCGTTTTCATCGGCACCGTTGGCAGCATAGAGTGCAAGAGCTCGCTCAATGTTCTTGAACACGCCTATATAATCGACAATCAGTCCATTTTTCTTGCCCTCAGCTACACGATTGGCACGAGCGATGGTCTGCATGAGGGTGTGATTTTTTAGCGGTTTATCGAGGTACAGTGTTGAAAGGTTTGGCACATCAAATCCCGTCATCCACATGGCGCACACAAAAACGATGCGAAGATCACTGTCGGATTTCTTGAATTCCTCTTCAAGGTTCTCTTTCTGCATACGTTCACGCAATGGGCGCATATCAATGTCGAACGGTTCCAGATCGGCAATTTCGTTCTGGCTCTGGCTCACCACGACGGCCATATCAACATCTTCATGTCGCTCGAGTTGTGCCTCTACCTTCGCCTGTCCCCTCTCATTTTGCGTTCTGGATAGATCCATGCGGAGTTTGGCCAAATAACGCTCCCATTCGGCCTTTACTTTGGCATACATCCGCACGGCTGTTTTTTTGTCTACAGAAACCACCATCGCCTTGCCGTCGTATCCCCGTCCGACAAAATGCTCCACAATATCACGCGCAATCGCATTCAAGCGATCTTCACGTGTTACAAGATGGTAAAAAGTTGAAAACTCCTGCTCCAATTTTTCTTCCGCATCTTCATTCAGATCATAAAATTCCATGATGTTGTTCATCTCTTTCTCCAACGAGTCATTTACATTTTTAAGGCGCGGCACACGGTTTTCGTAAAATAACGGCACGGTCGCACCATCAGCTACTGATTGGCCGAAATTATAGATCGATACATATTCACCGAAAGTCTCCCGCGTTTTTTCTTCACCGTTGGCCAAAAGTGGCGTGCCGGTAAAACCCATAAACGAAGCATTGGGCAGGGCTTTTCGCATATTTTGCGCCATGCGATCATACTGTGTGCGATGCGCTTCATCGGTCATGAGAATAATGTCATTGCGTGTTGAAATAGCTCCTTCAATATCCTGAAATTTCTGAATGGTGGTAAAAATCTGGCGATGATCCTGCGCCAATAGCTCATGCAAATGAACGATACTTTCTGCTTTTACCTCTTTTTCATAAACCGCACCTACACTGGCAAATTCCTTGTAGGCCTGACGATCCAAAGCTCCGCGATCAGTCACAATCACAAAAGTAAAATTGCCCGTCAGTTTACGCAGCACTTTTTGGGAGAGATAGACCATCGAGTACGATTTGCCAGACCCCTGCGTATGCCAAAACACACCGAGCTTTCCTTCGTTCTCTTTGCGATGAATCACTTTCTCAAAGGCTTTATTGACACCAAAATATTGGAAGTATCGTGGCACAATCTTTTTCGTTTCGCCTTTGGATTCATCGAACAAAATATAGTTTTCAAAAATATCCAACAGGCGCGATTTATCGCATATACCGCTGATCATTGTGGCAAGGTCGGTCTTTGCAGTATCTTCTTCACTCTCGGCCTTTTTCCACTCGTTAAAAAACTCATAGGGCGAAGTAAGTGAGCCAAATCTATTCTCTATACCGTTGGAAATCATAACTCCCATGTTGTACCAGAAGAGTTTTGGGATGGTGTCTTTGTAATCACGAAGATTATCTTTATAGGCATCCACAAGGCTTTTATGTGAAGCCTTCAGCTCCAAAAGCATCAGTGGAATGCCATTCACAAACAGCACTACATCAGGGCGACGTGTATGCATTTCACCAGTGATCCAGAGTTGGGATACACAAAGAAAGTGATTATTTTCCGGATTTTTAAAATCAAAAAATCGCACCCTTTCAGTCTCGCTCACACCGCTTTCATTTGCCGAAATTACGCTTCCACCGTCGCGCAAAATCCTATAAATCTCATGATTGGCATTCACAAGCGAAAGATGTGACCGATCGCGTGTAAGTTCGTCCATTGCCATGGTGAGCAATGGTTCCTGTAGTGTTGGATTGAGCTTTTGAAGCGCAGGCAACAAAAACTTTTTTAGTATCACTTCTCCTCGATGTTCACGGCCAAGCTTGGCATCATCTTCGTCTTTGTAGGCGTTGATATGGCATGTCTTATCATTCCACAGCTTTTTGATGAGGCTGATGACGGTTTGTTCGACGAGTTGGTCTTCTGTGAATTGGTTCATAGATTTATTGAGTTATTTCGGGCAAATATAACTTTAAAATTTCTATCAAGCTTTGCCTTTTATCAGAAGACAAAAAACTGAGCACTAAATTTTTGTACCCATTTTTCGAGAACTCTATTTTACCCTGTATTTCATTAACAAGGCCTTTATGTGGATATGCCTTCAGTATTTCTGTAATTTCAGCATCATGCTCTGGTAAGATTACTGTTGCCAGTGCGTCTAATTCAGAGAAAATAGCATTTTTAAAATTATCATAGTCTTCGGTACTTTTTACCGCTCCAAATTTTTCACCTAAATGCCTGTGCATGCGATTTTTTGAGGCAGCAAAAACTACTTTTTCTTTATTTGCTGCATAAATTTTCTTTATTTCTGCGATGATTTCGTCTTTTTTATCTGTCTTCGACAAATGGGTACAAACCATTTCAACTATTTCTGGTACAAGGAATAGATTCTCAACTTCATTGAGTGTGATGCTGAAAACTCCTGCTTCCTTTAACGCCGCTAGCTGTTCATCGATACGAAAATCTTTATCCATGAGTCCATAAACTTTTTTATCATGCAGGTGATTATGGGTTTTAAGACCCTTCACTGCCTCAATAACTTTTTCGCAAGAACCGCAGGGTATAACTGTAAAGTTTTCGTAGTATGCCTGATAGATTTGAATATCGAGAGAGCCCTTATTTCCTTCAACAAATAATATTGGCTTTCTACTACCTAACATTTCAAGAAAAAGATTTTCTGGCACTACTTCATTAGGATCAATCTCTTTCCAATCCCATAAATTATTCTTGAAACTCTGAATCCAGATGAGCTTGCTTGAAGGCTTACTGACGGCAAAATCAAGGTCGTGAGTTATGTAAATAAAAGTACAATCATTCCTATGTTCTTCTAACTTATTCCATAAGCGCACCATTAAAGCTTTGTGTAAGTGCAACTCCGGCTCGTCGATAATGAAAATGCAATTTTTCTCAGCAAGGAGAATTTGAGAGATCAAATATAATCCAACTTTTTCACCATCACTCATCTGCGTGCCCGAAAAATCATCAGCCCGAACTTTGTCTTTTTCAAGCTTCAGGGAGCGATAAGGAAAAATTAAATTCCACACTTCTATGACTTTCTCTTTTGTTGAGGTAGGAGTTTCCGCTTTTGTTATTTGCCCTTTCGTATTAATAGTGTTAATAACGTCTTCATTCCTTTTCGACTCTTCGGCAAACAAAGAAATTAGCACTTGCGGATAATCATTTTGAGGCTGGATGGACTCTTGATTCTTATAACTGCCTTTCAATTGGCTGCTGGCTGTCTCATAATCCTGTTTTTGCACTACTTCATTCAGTTGCAAATATCTTTGTGCTGAAATTCTTTTGGTAGGAGTATTTATCTGCTCAAGTTTAGAACCAAGACGTGATTTACCGGCTCCGTTAGCTCCAACGAGGACTAAATTTTTCTCTATCTTGAGAGCTTCATTCCCACTCTTTCCTGATGATGGAATCTGTATGTCTTTCATGGTTATGCTTTTAAAGTTCGTTTGCCAGTGACCAATTGGGGAACAAGAAGGTCGCGCATCTTACAGAGATTTTGATTTTCCTTTTGTAAGATCGCTATCTGCTGAAGTAAATTTGCTGCCAGCTTTTCATACCGTTCCAACACGTATTCAGTTGGTAGAATCATTTTTGCATCAACAACAGTGTCTCTGCGCAAATGTTGCATAGTGGCACCAACGGCTTGTTTGCTCAATTTTTCAACCAGTCTTGTCAGTGCATAAAAAACAAATGATCTATAAAGATCTAACTTTGGAGAGACTAAAAATAAGTGCTGATTGAGAAGTGCATGACCAGAATTCCAGATATTTACGAGCAATGTAGCTGACCAAGAAAAAATGATATCTCCATTTTTAATACGATATTTTTCAGGGATATTTTCACCATCATTCCTTGGTGTCTTCTCGAGTATTCCTGACCGCAATTCCGGTATCTTTATTATTGGCAAACCACTATCCCCTAAGTCCTTAGGTTTGAATGGATATCCGTTAACAAAACTAGCCATTGTCCCAATTGGAACAATCTGCCATCCCTCTGGAATCATGCCGTACTCAGTGCCACTGTCGACCATTTTTGTTGCCTCATGGCCAGGGAATTTGAATTTCACAAACCACTCTATATAGAGAAGTTGCGCCATTCCTTCCAATCCCTTGATGCGTTTTTGGTTGTTTTCGATGAGGTCGTCGTAGGCAGAAAGAACTGAGGAAATATGTTTTTGCATTTCAATATCTGGCAGTTTAATTTCAAAATTTTCAATATCACTTTTTGTTAGAGCCTCCCGTGTAGCCCCAGTTGTTGCTAAACCATATAATGCTCGTTTATACAGAGGGCTTACCAAAGCGTATTTAAGGTATTTTCCAGAAAGGTTTTTTCTATCTGCCCGAATTATTGAAACATGCTGATTAACCCGAGCAGGAATAAGATTGTCAGGGACGGAAGTGCACCTGCATACAGAAGCTCCTGTGATATTTAGCAGAACATCATCTTTTTCAACTATAACATTGGCTAATTGTTTAGCCTGAGAATCATCGATAAAGGCCAAATTATCGTAAATAAAATTCAAATCATATATATTCAAGCTTCTGATCAAAGGTGTTCCTTCGTGATGATAAGCACCTTTTCCGCCACGCGGAGTAGCGCCACTGCCAATTTTAGTGGTTACATCCTTCAGTTTTTTTATATTCCAAGTTGCCATAAACATATAAAAATTATTTCTTCATTCCCTTAAGCACCTTCTTAATCCTCTTCACATACTCCTCATTTTCACCAGTCTCCGTATACCGATTCACCGGATCGCTACAAACAGCGCACTTGCCCCTAAGAATAACGTCGTTCAAATCATTCACAGTAGTCTTAAAATCAACAATCGTCACGACTTCATTGCAGGTATGACAAAGGCAATTTGGTACGATTTTCTCCACAAAAAAATCCCAGTCTTTCCCCCAGATGGTTTTGAGTTGCGGTAACGTGAGTGGCATTTCTTTTTTCATAGGTTATTTTTTCTTAGGCTGTTTTAAAGATTTCTTTGCTTCCGTTTCCAACTTCTTCACCTCCCGATCAAAGTCGGAAAGATAATTTTCATCCTGAATAACACGATATTTTTCATATTCCTTTAACGCAAGCGACTCCGCGACCTCATGACTGATTTTCCCTAAGTCTCCCAATATTTGTCGCTCGTTAAATTTTAAAAACGCATCCAGCTTTGATACCCAGTCTTTCATATACATAATAATCCCGCGTTTAGCCTGCATCTCTGCAAAATCAAGATACATGGTCACGATCCTATTGAGGTGATCGAGTTCTTTTTCATTGAGATAGTTTTTAGCAATCACAACATCGGACTCCCTGATGCTGCCCTTTGGAGAATTTTTCCAAACAGTCAGTCCCATGTGCATCTTCGTGCTATCCGCTCTTTCATATATAATTTCAGCGGCAGTTTTGCCCGTCATGGCAAAATGAAGTTTATTTTGCACCGTTGCGAAAAATTGTTTGGTAATGTCGTTGTCGGGAGAATAGTCTGCACTGCATTGCGCGTATATGTCAGTTATCTTCTGATACATACGCCTTTCGCTTGATCTTATGTCCCTTATTCGAGCCAGTTGCTCTTCAAAATAGTCATGCCCAAAAATAGTGTTTGGATTTTTGAGCCGCTCATCATCCATGGTAAACCCTTTGATGATGTACTCCTTGAGTCTTTCCGTTGCCCAAATACGAAACTGCGTAGCCTGCCCTGAATTTACGCGGTATCCAACGGAAATAATGGCATCCAGATTATAAAATTTCGTTTTATATTGCTTCCCGTCTTCCGCAGTTATTTCCAAAATGGAAATAACTGAATCTTCCTGCAGCTCTCCACTTTCAAAAATATTTGAGAGATGCTTGTTGATAGCAGGAATTCCGACGTCAAAAAGTTCGGCCATTCTTTTTTGCGTAAGCCAAATATTTTCATCTTTCAAGAAAATCTCGACTTTTACTTTTCCATTTGGACTGGTGTAAAGCAAAAACTCAGTAAAGCTGTTATTTGGGACTATTTGTTGATTCTTCTTTTTCATAATAAATTACGTTAAATATTATTTTTTATTTACCGTGGTGGCATCAATAAATTCAAAGCTGTTCATTAAAAACCACTCGCATGGATCAAGCAATTTTTCACACAACGGACACTGGTAGTCAACGTTGCCAACCTGAATTGCATTTTTATAATCATGTCGGCAAATTTTTTTCTTATTTTTGAGGCGTTTAGTCATAATTTTAGATAAGCTATATAATCTTCTTCCAATCCTCCATGATCTTTTGTTCAAGCCCATGAGCCTCTTTTGTAAGGGAGGTGAATTCGCCCATAAGCTCTTTCATGCGTGCGTCAAAATCCACATCGCTTAACTCTTTTTCGACAATCTCCACATAACGGCCAGGATTGAGAGAATAGTCGTTTGCACGCACATCATCGAGCGTCACAACTTTGCATCGACCTTTGATGTCTTCGTATTTTTCATAGCCTTCTTCACTTCGATAACGCCGTACAATGGCTGCAATTTCTTGTATCTGCGCATCCGTCCATGTGCTGTGTGCTCGGTCAATTTCCGTGAAAATATCTTGCGCATTAATGAAGAGGATTTTATTTTGCCTATCAGTACCATGTTTTCGCTTATCAAAAAACCAGAGCGTGCATGAAAGCGTAGCGTTTAAAAACATGTTTGTACCAACCGAGACAATGACGTCCACCGTGCCAGCCTCAATCATTTTTTTGCGGATTTCTTTCTCGGCATTTCCTGCATCACTGGCTGAATTGGCCATAACAAAGCCCGCGCGCCCTTGCTTCGAAAGTGCGCTCGCGAACATCTGCATCCAGAGATAGTTGGCGTTGCTGATTTCATTTTTGCCCGTAAGCGGCAGTCCAAGGTAATAACGCGGATCACCGTGCAAACGCGCGGGATCAATGGTCATTTGCCCGTTTTTATCTTTTCCTTTCACGTTAAAAGGCGGATTTGCCAGTACAAAATCAAATTTCCCCACACTCTCAAACGGGTCTTCATAAAAACTGTTCACCAGTTGAATTTTTCCGGAAAGGCCGTGAATTGCGAGGTTCATCTTGGCAACACGCATTGTTGAGTCTGTTTTTTCTTGGCCATAAATAGCCACTTCTTCCATAACCTGTTTTGAATTTTTCAAATGTTCGGCAACAAAGCGAGCTGACTGGACAAACATGCCTCCACTACCGCAAGCAGGATCGAAAATACGGCCATGGTAAGGCTCAATAACCTCTACAAGAAGCTTTACGATTGATTGCGGCGTAAAGAACTCCCCACCTTTGGAACCTTCGGCTCGTGCAAAGTTACCAAGAAAATATTCGTAAATTTCTCCAAAAGCATCCCCCTCGATATCGTCGGGAATTTGGTTAAAGTTTTTGAGCAGAGTTATGAGGATTCTGCTGTTTTCGTCTGCCTTTTTGGAGAGTTCGGTGTAATCCTGTGGCAATACGCCTGCAAGGTCTCGATTTTCGGCTTCAATCGCTTTCATGGCCTCATTAATAGCTTTTCCGATGTTTTCAGCCTCAGAAAGGCTCATAAGGTGCGAATACGTCGCGGTCTCCGGAATGTAGAGCACGCCCTTTGATTTATAGTCATCGGGCATTACGAAACGCACACGGGTCGACTGCGTTTGATTTCTCTCTTTTTCTATTTGTACTTTTGCTCTTTTAAAACGGACATCGGCAAACTTAAGGAAAATAAGTCCCAAAATCGGTTCACTAATTTCATTAAGCTTGAGGCTTCCATTGGCGCGAAGTTGCTCAGCTGCAGCCCAGAGTTTTTCTTCAAGTTGTTTGCGATGAATTGGCATTTTTGCCTACAATAAAATACAGGCGCATCTTAGCCAAAGCACGCCATCTTCACAACGCCAAAACCCTTTGGCGCCCTACACCTTCTTCTCCACCGCCACCTGTTTCTGCGCCAAAAGCTCTTCGGGATTTGTGGTGACGATTTTGTCTTCCGTATAAGAAGCGATTACCTGAATCGCCACATGCTTCAAGCCGGCAAAGAAAAGCCCCTGCCCCACTCCGCTATTCAACAAAACATACTTTTCACCTTCCGTCAGATTGAAAATCTTGGCCAAAGTATCCACGGAAGAAGGCGCCTGCTTCAGCAGCAATTGAATCGAAGAATTGGTCACAATCGGCTTACCATAGTCACTTTTCACGAAATCTTCCACGTCTTGAGTGATGGTAGAAACGCCCAAATAATACTTTCTTGCCCTTTTCACCAAACCAAACAAAAACTTCGCACTATCCTCATGCTGCATCATCGTCCAGGCCTCATCTATGACCAGTATGCGCTTTTTAAGCTCGCTTCTCACCCTGTTCCAGATATAATTCAAAACGATATGCATGGCAATCGGCCTCAATTCATCTTCCAAATCCCTGATACAAAAAACCATCATGCCGCTTGATAGATCGACATTGGTCGGCTTGTTGAAAATTCCGGCATAAGAACCGGTGGTAAATTTCGAAATGCGCTGCACCAAAGAAGCCGCACCATCCATGGAATTCAAAATTTGATGCAAATCTTCCATCGTCGGCGGCGCAAATTTGGTCGGATCAACAATATCCATTGTAATGCCCTTCATCGCATACACATCAATCAAAGCTTTGTCCATCAAAGCTTCCTCTTCAGGACTCATGCCCTTCACCATCAACTTCAAAAGCCCCTGCAAAGTTATGACATTCGATCGCAAAATATCACCCGCCTGATACTCCTCACCCTCCACAGGTTTCGGCAGATCAAAAGGATTGATACGACGATCACTGTTCAAACTCAAACGCAGATAACTTCCTCCCACAGTCGTAGCCAAGGCTTCATATTCGTTTTCCGGATCGATCACAATCACATCGGTTCCCATCATCATCAGGCGCAAAATTTCCAATTTCACCGCATAAGATTTACCTGCACCGGATTTGGCAAAAACCACACTATTGGCATTTTCCAGCGCAAAACGATCAAAAATAATCAAACTGTCATTATGCCTGTTCAATCCATACAAAATTCCACGATCCGAAGTCAGATCCGAAGAAGTAAACGGAAAAGTTGTGGAAAGCGGCCCTGTATTCATATTGCGAATGACATAAAGCTCATCCAGACATTGCGGAATTGTCGCATTGAATCCATGTTCCGCCTGCAATTGACATCTCTTTGTCATTACAAGTTTTCCAGCCAATAAACTTTCCAGCTGCTTGGCAACACGTTCGAGTTTTTTCTCACCATCCGCATAAACCGTAAAATAAAGTGCAAATTGGAAAAATTTTTCCTGGCCTCTCTGAATCTGCGTTCGCAACCTTTCAGCATCCTCCAAAGCAGTCTCCAGTCCCGGATCCCTCACCTGTCCCTTATCGGCCATAATATGCAAACTGGATTGCATCTGCGCGACCTTTTTCTTCAGCGTCTTCATGATCTTTTCGGAATCAATCGGATAGATAAATTGGGAAATATCCATCGTCACATCAAAATTAATAATCGGCGCCAGCCAGTTTGTATCCAGATAGCGCGGATAAGCGTAAACATAAAAAGATCTGGCATATTTGCCATCCATTTTCAGACTGTCATAACGAACATCCAGCGAAGACGGCGCAATCATATCTTTCACAGTCGCCAAGCCTTCATGATAAATTTTTTCCGCTTCAATAAATTCCTTGCGTTCCTGTGGGGTCAAAAGAGATTCTTTACCTGCTTTTGCAGATCCCTTGGCATCAGTAAGTTCACCAGCCTTGCCAGCAGCCTCTGCCAAAGCCAGGTCGCCAGTCGGAATGGCGCCATCCAAAACCACCGTTTTTTTCTTCCCAAAAGGCAAAAGCGCTTTCAATTTATCGAAAAAAGACATTTTAGCGGTAGCACCCTGTGTAGCACTTTTTGCTTCGGGAACGGGCGTCGAAGAAAAAATATTCTCGCCTTTGGCAAGTTTTTTGCCGGTTTTTGGATCATATCCCGCTTTCATCAATTTTTCCGCAGCCTCAAGATCGACTTTATGCACAACTTCCAGAGAAGGAGTGATTTCAATATAAGAATTCGGATCAATTCCCAGCTCGGTCGAAGTAGGCTTATCGGCTTTCAGATTCACCACAGGAGCACTTGCAGACACAGCGTCCACAAGAGCTGCGGGCACAGCCTCTGCAAGACCTGCCGATGCAGCTTTCAAATCTACAATTTGATCTTTACCGCCTACCTCAGCATTTGTGGCAAGCTCACTTGAAGCATCCGCAAGCCATCCCGGAGTTGCAATTTCTTCATCTTTCGGCTTGGCAAAAATTCGCCCCGTCCCAACGATACCCTGCACCGCCTCAGTAGCCTGCACGGCCGCAGGAGCTTGCACATTAGCTACAACCTGCCCTGCGCCTAACTGCGTATTTTGATTTTGATCTTCCGCCATTTAAACTTTTAGCTCAAATATATCCTGATATTTTAGCAGAAAATCACTTTTTTTTCAAGAAGCCGAAACGCAAAAAGCGGTCCAGCCGCACCCCCGCCACGGCGGGTGGAGAACGCTTTTTCAACTTTCTCACCTTCGCAAGAACACTTTTAAAAATCCCGAATTTGTCCGTACATTGTCCGTACAAATTTGGACATTACAAAAAGCTTTCCCACCGCATATAACAAATTAAAAACAGCGTTTTCCAGAGGTTCTTTATTGTTGTAGCGCCGCATCAAACCTCTGACGCGCCTGCTGTCTAAGCTTACCAGGATCAGGCTCCTGCCCTTGCCGAGTTTCAATACCACCAGTCTGATCCATAGAGGGAACAGCATATAAATCCTCCACTGCAACAACACCACCTTCAAAAGGATAATAACTACCTTCATCATATCCCCCTTCAATTGAACCTCCAGCCATAAATTTTTAATTAAATAATAAAACAAACAACAAATAAAGCATCGCACCAAAAATCTCAAAAAAATCCCGACTGAACTTCCTAAAAAGAAAACTGGCAGCTTGTTTAAAAGGAAAAAAGACCATCACAAAACTTCGCCTCCAATGCTATGGAGGACTTTTGCAGAGTCCTCTATGAAATTCGATTTTTCTCTGTATCAATAATCCCTTTTGCCCACCAAGGCACAGGTGGATATTCATCTGAAATTCCAATATTTTGAATACCAGCCCTCACTGCCTCACTTTGTGCAGCACATTTATGCGCGGACGTGTCATCAACAGGCAAGGGCTCTGCAGAGCCCTCAGGCACATTGGAAGTATCTAAATGACCATCCTGAGCTCCAGCTTCAGATGAAATAGCAGCAGCTTTTTTTATACGACTGCGCCACAATTTTACACACCAATCAATAAATGAAACGAAAATATCGTCCTCAACATGCCGCATCTCTAAACCATCAGGTCTAGCCGTCGGCCTCATAACTCGCTCAGCCACATCATCCCCCCGAACATCTGCATTACCCATAAATATTGAATTAAGAAATAAATAATTTTTCCCGCCATATCATCCGTCAATCAATTGACACAGGATTTGGCAGGACAAAAACTCTTGCAGGTCTGAAGAGAAAAGTCAAGGGTGAAAAGACAACAAAATGCAAGCAATCGACCACTAAGGAACCTCTGAAAAAATCCTCTTTCTCAAAAAAGACCTCTTGTGCTACCATTCCCGCAGTAAAATCCAGAAATTTAAAATTAACCTCCATAAACCGTGCCGAAAAAAGACAAGGACTCTGAAAATTCAGAAAAGCCGGAAAAAAAGAAAAAAGCCGCCAAACAAAGCGAAGAGGAACAAAACGCCTCGGACGAAAGCAAAGAAGAATCTCAAACGGCCCTTTTCGCAAACATCGGCAACGTCGAAAAAGCCAATATTTCGGACGAAATGGAAAGTTCCTATCTGGAATACGCCATGAGCGTAATCGTTTCACGTGCCTTGCCGGATGTACGCGATGGACTGAAACCCGTACATCGTCGCATCCTTTATGCCATGAATGACATGGGACTGAAATCAAGCGCATCTTTCCGCAAATCAGCAGCCGTTGTCGGTGAAGTTTTGGCCAAATATCATCCACACGGTGATGTGGCCGTTTATGACTCAATGGTGCGTATGGCCCAGGATTTCTCGATGCGCTATGAACTTGTGCGCGGCCAGGGGAACTTTGGTTCCATCGACGGAGACAGCGCAGCCGCTATGCGTTATACGGAAGCCAAAATGGAAAAAATCAGCGACGAAATGCTCAACGACATCGAAAAAGAAACCATAAATTGGCGCGAAAACTATGACGGACGCTACAAAGAACCAAGCGTTTTGCCTACAAAACTCCCTCAACTATTATTAAACGGAACCACTGGTATCGCCGTTGGTATGGCGACCTCCATCCCTCCGCATAATCTCGGCGAAGTTATCGATGGCATTTTGCATCTTTCAAAAAATCCCGACTGCACCATCGATGATCTGATGCAATTTATCAAAGCTCCCGATTTCCCCACCGGTGGGATTATTTACAACGAAGAAGATATAAAAACCGCTTATGTAACAGGTCGCGGCGGCATGGTAGTGAGAGCAAAAACCGAAATTATCGAAAAAAAGGGCGGAAGAAGTGCAATTATCGTTAGTGAAATCCCCTATCAGGTAAATAAAGCCAATCTCGTCACCAAAATGGCGGAATTGGTACGCGACAAAAAAGTTGTGGGCATCGCCGACATCCGCGATGAATCAAACAAAGAAGGCATTCGCGTCGTTATTGATCTGAAAAAAGACAGCTTCCCAAACAAAATCTTGAATCAGCTTTTCAAATACACACAGCTGCAAAATGCGTTTAACATGAATATGATCGCGCTGGTCGATGAAATTCAACCGCACCTGCTCGATTTGAAACAAGTTTTGGAATACTTCATCAAACACCGCAAAGAAGTCATCACAAGACGTACGGAATACGATCTCAAAGTCGCAAAAGCCCGCGCCCACATCCTCGAAGGTTTAAAAATCGCCATCGACAATATCGACAAAGTAATTGCCACAATCAAAAAATCCAAAACCAAAGAGGAAGCCCAGGAATCCCTTATTAAACAATACAAACTTACAGACTTGCAGTCCAAAGCCATTCTCGAAATGAGACTGCAAACTTTGGCAGGTCTTGAAAGACAAAAAATCGAAGACGAATTCAAGGAAAAATTATTGCTCATCAAAGAATTGGAAGGCATTTTGGCCGATGTCGCAAAAATTCTGAAAATCATGCAGGATGAACTCGCTGAAATCAGAGCAAAATACGCCGATGAAAGAAGAACCCAGATTGTACCTCACGGCATCAACAGCTTCTCACGCAAAGAATTGATCCCGAACGAAAGAGTGATCGTGATGCTAAGCCAGCAAAATTATATCAAACGCATTCCGGCCTCAACTTTCAAAGCCCAAAGACGCGGAGGCAAAGGCATAATCGGCGGAACTACAAAAGAAGAAGACGAAATCAAATTAATTCGCTACGCTTCGAATCATGACGAGCTTTTGTATTTCACAAACAAAGGACGCGTGTTTAATCTTCCGGTTTACGAAATTCCCGCAACTTCCAGACAGGCAAAAGGTCAGGCAATCGTAAACTTGCTACAGCTCCAGGAAAGCGAAGTCGTGACCGCTATTCTCAACGCCAATGAAAAATTTACCGGACAATATCTCACAATGGCCACTAAAAAAGGCACCATCAAAAAAACCGCAGTCAAGGACTTCATGAATGTCAGAAAAAGTGGCTTGATAGCAATAAAACTCCGCGCCGACGACTCTCTTGAATGGGTTAAGGAAACTTCCACCGGCGATGAAGTAATGATTATTACCAAAAATGGCAAATCCATACGCTTCAACGAAGAAGAAATGCATGAAATCGGGCGCGCCTCAATAGGCGTCCGCGGTATCAGAGTCAAACCGGATGATGAAGCCGTACAAATGGAAGTTATAAAAGACAAAGAAACTGCCGAACTTTTGGTTATAATGGAAAACGGCCTTGGCAAAATGACAAAAGTCCAGGATTATCGCTTGCAGTCACGAGGAGGCACGGGCGTAAAAACCGCTCAAATTACATCAAAAACCGGCAAAATTGTAGGCGCGGCAGTAATAGATAAACACACCGACGCTGATCTGATTATTATTTCCAAAGCCGGTCAGGTTATTCGCCTTAACATCAAGCACATTCCAACACAGGGACGAGCAACACAGGGTGTTTACCTTATGCGCATGAGGCCCAGCGACAAAGTAGCCTCAATGTCCTTCGTTGAAAATATTCCGGAAGAAGCAGGTCAGACCAAAAGTGAAACAGAAGAGATCGCAGAAGAACAGCAAACGCTTTCAGAAGCTAATTAAAAAAATCATGAAGAAAATCCTCTCATTCTTCACAAGTTGCTCAATATTGTTAGGATTAAGCCTAACCGCTTACGCATATACCGGTGATATTTCCATCAATCAGGCAAATATCCGTTTTTCCAATTATGACTTTATGGAAGGCAAGACAGTGCGCATTTACGCAACAGTAACTAATCACAGCGCTCAGGACCTGCTCGGAGTTGTAAGGTTTTACGACAATGATGGCCAGATTAACGGCGACCAGGCCATTTCCATCTTCGACGGCAAAACAGACGACGTTTTTATTGATTGGACGCCGAGTTTCGGCAGCCATAGAATTGGCGTCCGTATATACCCATGGCAACCGGAAATTGACGATCCGAACAATAATTCGATAGTAACAACAGTTTTTGCAATCCAGGACACGGATCATGACGGTATTCCCAATGAAAAAGACGATGATGACGACGGAGACGGTGTCAAAGATTCCAATGACGATTTTCCTCTAAACTCAAAGGAACAATACGATACGGATGGCGATGGGGTGGGAAATAACAAAGATGATGATGATGACAACGATGGAGTGCCTGATAAATTTGATGATCTGCCGCTTGACCCAAATGAAACTATGGATACCGATAAAGACGGCGTCGGAGATATTAATGATACTGATGACGATGACGACGGACTGCCTGACAATGAAGAGGAAAACATGAAAACCGATCCAAAAAATCCCGACACAGATGGTGATGATTACGATGATAAAACCGACGCATTTCCGTTAAATCCGAACGAATGGCTGGATACCGACAAAGATGATATTGGAAATAACACGGACACCGATGACGACAATGATGGAATCAAAGACGAAGCAGATGAATTTCCACTAAACAAAGGCGCAGTGATAAAACTCAAGGAAACTCCTGCAACTCTGGATGTGATGGAAAGGTACACATTTGACGCCACTCCTTCCTATGATGAAGATGGCAAAATAGTCACTTATTTATGGGAAATAGATGGCAAAACAATTGAAGGCAATGCCATAAATCATATCTTCAGAAAAACCGGCCGTTACATGATAAATTTAAGCCTGATCGATAACGCGGGACAAATCAGCAATAAAAATTTTGAAATCAACGTCACAAACATTCGTCTTTACACACAAATCTTAGCCACTTTGATCACAATTTTGCTTGCAATACTGATATACCTCAAGTATATTTCCTCAGCCAAAAAAGCTAAAGAATCAATTAAACAAGCCGAAAATGAAAACTGACATTCATCCTGAATATAAACAAGTGGTATTCAGCTGCGCTTGCGGCGCCAAATACACCGCAGGTTCAACTATCAAAAACGATGAATTTCACACTGAGATCTGCTCAAATTGCCATCCTTTCTACACCGGCAAACAAAAACTTTTGGATACTTCCGGGCGCGTTGACAAATTTATGGCTAAGATGAAAAAAGCTCAGGAAATAAAAGAAAAGGCTGTAAAAAAAGTAAGCAAAGGCAAAGGCGAAGGCGAAAAAGAAGCCCGGGAAACTGCGGAAGCCGAAGAAGAAAATGTGCAAAACTGAATATGTTCAAAAAATTGGCAAATACAAGGCGGCAGAAAAATTTTGACCGCAATGTACTTTACCTTGTACATGAGGATCAAAATTTTTCGACAACGCAGGATTTGTCAATTTTTTAACATATTCTCACATGAGCGGTAATTCTTTTGGCACCAACTTCAAAATAACCACCTGGGGAGAATCCCATGGGCCGGCTGTTGGCGTAGTTATAGATGGCTGCCCGCCAGGGATTTTTATCAAAGAAAGCGAGATACAAAAAGAAGTTGACCGCAGAAAACCGGCACGAAATTCAAAAATCAGCACAACCAGAAGGGAAGAAGACAAAGTGGAAATTCTTTCCGGTGTTTTTGAAGGCAAAACTACGGGAATGCCAATAAGCCTGATGGTCAAAAACAAAGATACAAGATCGCAGGATTATTCAGCCATCAAAGACCTTTATCGCCCGGGACATGCGGATTTCACTTATGACTTAAAATACGGCTTCCGCGATTATAGAGGGGGTGGCAGAGCTTCCGGACGCGAAACTATCGCTCGAGTCATGGCCGGAGCTTTGGCTAAAAAAATCCTGCGCCTGAAAAACAAAACCGAAATTTTCGGCCACACCTTGCAAATCGGCGAAATCAAAGCTCAAAAATTCAACAAAAAATTTATTGAACAAAACAAACTGCGCTGTGCGGACATTAATGCTTACAAAAAAATGTCCAAATTGATCGAAAAAATCCGTTTCACCGAAGGTGATAGTATCGGCGCCATCATTGAAATAATTGTAAAAAATCCGCCAAAAGGTCTTGGCGATCCTATTTTTGACAAGCTTGAAGCGGATCTGGCCAAGGCCATGATGTCCATAGGCGCAATTAAAGGCGTGGAAATCGGCGCAGGATTTAATTGCGTAAACTTAAGAGGCAGCCAAAACAACGACCAAATGCGCATCGAAAAAGGCAAAGTGAAATTTTTAAGTAACAATGCAGGAGGAATTTTGGGAGGAATCTCAACCGGTGAAGACATAATCATAAGGCTGGCGGTAAAACCTGTTCCATCAATCAGCAAAGAACTCAAAACAGTCACAGTAAAAGGCAAAAATTCAATCATAAAAACCCTCGGACGCCACGACTGCTGCCTGGCTCCCCGCATCATTCCGGTAGCCGAAGCGATGGCTGCCTTAGTGCTTGTAGACAAATCTTCGCAAATAGTGTAGAATAAAACACTAAAGCGAAGATTTTAAATACAAACAAGCATGCCGGAAGCCGCACCAGCGCCAGCACCAGGGCCATCGGGAGCACCCATAGTCGACGTAGCCAAAAAAGCAGCTGCATCTTTTAATGCCGGAAAAGAAAAAGTCGGTGGACATCTCGACGCAGCAGCAAAAAAAATCGCCGACAGTATGGAAGTGGACCTCGGTGAATTTGAAAAAATGTCCGGATGGGGAATTTTATACAATGTATTTTTAAAAAGACCGGCAGTTAATATTTACAAAAGTGTTGCACCAATGATCGGCGGAGTTATGGCCAGCACCAGAATGGCACTCAACATGCTCCTAAGTCCATTCAAAAGCATGAGGAGCCCAATAAAAAAAGTTGCCGCACCCGCAGCAGCAGCTCATACCGGCAATACCGCCGGCCTGACCAATGCAGCAGCCACACCATTTCGCACCGTAGACGATATTGCCGAAGGAACAAAAGAATTAACTTCCCGCTGGGGCCCTACCAAAATCATTTCCTGGATTTTCGGCAAAGTTGCAAAAGTCACAGGATTCATCAAATGGACTCCGGACAAAGTAGCCGACCTCACACACAGAGCATACAAAGCTACTTCAAATTACGCTTTCGCATAAGGAAACTATGCCCTTAGTGATCAAGCAGAAGAGGAAGTATATTTTACATATTTGCGCATCAAAGAGCAGCTTAAGCAAAGAAATAAAATATCCTTCCCCTTCTTAAGCACAAATGCTAATTTTTCCGCATGTTTGAATTCAAGATCAGGAAAAAAGCCAAAAACACCCTTGCACGCAGTGGGGTTTTCACGACTCCGCATGGCGAGATAAAAACACCTGTTTTTATGCCGGTAGGCACCAAAGGCAGTGTCAAAACACTCTCAAATCAGGATTTAAAAAATCTTGGTGCACAAATAATCCTGGCAAATACCTATCATCTTTACTTGAGGCCGGGCGAAAAAACCGTCAAAAAAATGGGCGGATTGCATAAATGGATCAATACTCCCCTACCGATTCTTACCGATTCCGGCGGTTTTCAGGTTTTTTCGCTCGGCACGGAAAAAGGCCATAGCCAAAACAAAGAGTTCAAAACCACGGTAAAAATCGATGACAACGGAGTGATGTTTACCTCTTATCTCGACGGCTCCAAGCACTACTTCACACCGGAAAAAGCCATGCAAATCCAGCATGATCTTGGCGCGGATATCATTATGGCCTTTGATGAATGCGCACCGGCGAACAGTTCAAAAGAATATTTCAAAAGCGCCATGACAAAAACACACAACTGGCTTATTCGCTGCAAAAAAGAGCACGAAAGACTTGAAACTATACGGCGAAAAGGAATCTACGAAGACGACGAAGCATTACGCGTTTTGCAGCATTTTCCACAAGCCCTTTTTGGCATAGTTCAGGGCGGGCTTCATAAAAATTTACGCAAGCAGTCAGCTCAATTCGTAAACGCCCAAAACCTTCCCGGCAACGCCATTGGCGGACTTTCCGTCGGCGAAAGCAAAAAACAAATGTTTAAAATGATTGAAGTATCAATCCCCCATCTCGATGAAAATAAACCGCGTTACCTCATGGGAGTCGGCACGCCAGAAGATTTACTTGAATGCGTCAATCGCGGAATCGATATGTTTGACTGCGTTCACCCCACAAGAATGTCGCGCCACGGCTCCTTTTGGACACAGGAAGGCCGCTTCGCCATTAAAAATGAAATTTTCAAAACAGACAGCAAGCCTCTGCAAAAAAATTGCCAATGCGAATGCTGTAAAAACTACTCCAGAAGCTACATTCGCCACCTTTTCATCGAAAACGAAATCCTGGGCTTAAGACTTCTCACTATTCACAACTTGCACTTTTTGTTAAACTTGATGGCGCAAATCAGAGAAAAGATCGAAAAAGGAACCTTCAAAAAATTCAAAAATGACTTCCTACGACGATTTACAAAAAGCGGCCGAAAAAAAATACGAAGCTAAAGACAAAAAAAAGGAGCCGAAAATGCGTCAATCCGGCAAACAGGTCTTCAAACTTCAAAACCTCATAATCAAAAAAAAGCATGATCGCCTATCTTCAAGGAAAAATTCTTAAAAAAGAGCCAAAAGGTATCATTTTGCAAAGTGGCGATATCGGCTATTTTGTGCATCAAACAGCACTTTCACTATCGGAACTTGAAGAAAATCAGGAAATCGCACTATTTATTCATCATAATATCAAAGAGGAACATTGGGATTTTTTCGGTTTCCAAAAATACGAAGATCTGCATTTTTTCAAATTGCTTATAACCATCTCAGGCATTGGCCCGAAACTCGCTCTGGATATTTTATCCGCACCGCAACATCAAGTCAAAGCCGCGATTCTCAATCAGGACGATTTATTTTTAAGCAAAATTCCCGGCATCGGCAAAAAAACGGCAGCCCGTATTATCATTGAACTCAAAGACAAAATCACTCTGGATAACGAAAGAGCGCCATATAAAAAATTAAACGAAGCGCATCCGGACGCACTCGATGCCTTGCAAAAACTCGGCTATCACAGAAGAGATATCGAGAAAATTTTACATAATCTGCCTCAAGAAATATCAGAAATCGAGGACATCATCACCTATTTCCTCAAAAACGCTTAAATTAAACAAAAATGAAGCATCACTCCTTCCTCATCACCGACAAATCAAACATTCGCTATCTTTCAAATTTCACGGGCTCAAGCGGATTTATGCTTATCATAAATGGCAAATCCGGAAAATCTGGCAAAAAATACCTTTTCACGGACTTCCGCTATATCGAGCACGCCCAAAAAACCATCAAAAAAGGCATAGAAATAGTAGACATCGCCAAAATGTGGCGCAACAAAGCCGACTTGAAAAAGAACTGGCAAAATCTTCTGAAATCACACAGCATCAAAAATCTTGGAGTTGAAGAAGGAGAATTGACAGTTTCACGATACAAAAGATTCAAAAAAATCAGCCCGAAAGTGAAATTTAAAGACATCTCGGGACATTTCGAAGAAATCCGTGAAATAAAAACCAAAGAAGAAATCGCTCTGATCACAAAATCGCAGCGCATAAACGAAAAAGTCTTCCTGGAAATCGAAAAAATCATCAAAAATCACAATTTTAGCCGCCCTTTAACCGAAATCGAAATCGCCTGGAAAATCAAAGAACTTGGCTTTAAAGAAAGCTCGGAGGAAGTTTCATTCGATCCCATTGTAAGCTTCGGCAAAAACTCCAGCATCGTCCATCACAGCCCCACAAAGGCAAAATTGCAAAAAAACGACATCGTACTAATCGACATGGGCATGAAATATCACGGCTACTGCTCGGATATGACCCGCATGATTTTGCCAAAAAATGCGCCTCCCTTTATGCGGGAAATCTACGACCTCGTCTTAAAAGCGCAAATGGCCGGAATAAACGCCATAAAAGCGGGAACAACCGGCGCAAAAGCCGACAGCTTAAGCCGCAAAATCATAGAAAAATCCGGCTACGGAGAGCAATACGGTCACAGCGGCGGCCACGGCATCGGCCTGGACATTCACGAAATCCCCTCTTTGGCCGAAAGCTACAAAAAACCCCTGCGCGAAAACTCCATCATCACCGTCGAACCCGGCATCTACCTCCCGGGAAAGTTTGGCGTGCGCATCGAAGATATGGTTTTGGTTACGAAAAAAGGAAATATCTGTCTCACTCGGGTTGACAAATAGCGAGTGGTGTTGTAATATACAAGCAATACAACTAACAAAGTCATATGGCAGATCCAAACGAAGGAAGCACGGCTCACGATCTCCCTTCTGAACCGGAAAGAAGTAAACTTAACGCAGAAGGCTGGACAGATGCGGTCGATGGAAAAAGAATGGGCGCTGCAATGATTTTGCAGCAAAACGAAAGCACTTCCGCAAGAGTGGATGCCCTAATGGCTCAAGGCAAAGATGAAGAAGAGGCCAAAGCACAAGCAATCGCAGAATTGGAACAAACAATCGAAGGCAAAACCGCAGATGTGGAAACATACATCAGACTTTTCGCTAAAGTTGCATTAACTCCCGAAGAAGTAAAATCAGCAGAACTTAGTGATCCTACTAAAGTAGGCTCCAAACTGCCATTTGTGGCACGAGCCATGCTCTATCAAACTAGTAGCGACGGTGAGACACTGCTTCGATACGGTGCAAAAGATGGCAGCATCAAGGAAGTTACACTCAGCAATAATGACATTGCAAGCGTAAGACAAGCCATAGCAGACTACGCTAATGAACAAACCATAGCAGGCTACGCTCATGATCCTCATAGATCGGCTAGAGAAGCCATCGCGACCTACAGACATATCAAGGCAAGCCTAAAGAAATTAGGCTTTCGCTTTGAACATCCCCCTTACAAAGAAGAACATGAACCCACAGGTTACGACATGGATATAACTGATGCTATACATCAAAAAAGACTGAAAATGCAGCGACAAGAAGCAGATCAAAAAAGAGCAGGATTCGACTTCTAAATCGCGCTGACCACGCAACGCCTTTTTGTCAACCAAACCTCCTCCCCAAAATCTCCCTTTTGCACTAAACTACCGGCACAAAAAAATAGCGAAAATCTATCATATATGTGCGGAATTTGTGCTTATCAGGGTCCGGAAACCAAAGCCGTGGAAATTGTTATTGAGGCTTTAAAAAGGCTGGAATACCGTGGCTATGACTCCTGGGGCATCGCCTATAAACCGGCCCACCTCGACCAAAACAAACCACAGGAAATCGAAATCTACAAAGAAGTCGGCAAAATCGGCGATTTCAAAAGCTCCTACGACCAATTTGGCAAATCCAGCTTTGCCATAGGCCATTCCAGATGGGCCACGCACGGCGGAGTGACAAAAAGAAACGCTCATCCGCACATCTCTGAAAACAAAGAAATCGTTCTTGTTCACAACGGCATTTTCGAAAATTATCTGAACTTCAAAAAATATCTCGAAAAAAAAGCCCACACCTTCAAAACCGAAACCGATACCGAAGTGATCGCGCACCTGATCGAGGAACATTACAAAACTCATTCCTTTGAAGACAGCGTCAAACTGGCCGTCAAAGAAATCGAAGGCAGATACGCAATCCTCGTCATCAACAATAAAGACAATACCATGATCGCCGCCCGCAAAGGTTCGCCGCTGATTATCGGCGTCGGCAAAAGCAAAGGAGAATATTTTATCGCCTCCGATATTCCTGCCTTCCTGCCCTATACGAACAAAGTTGTCTACCTGGACGACAATCAAATGGTGATAGTGGAAAATCAAAAAATCCGCTTCTTCGACAATTCAACGCAGCAAGCCATCGAAAAACGCATTATTGAAATCGATTGGGATATCGAAAGTGCGGAAAAAGGCGATTTCGACCATTTTATGCTCAAGGAAATCATGGAGCAAAAAGACACGCTTTCACGCTCGATCAATCAGGACCCAATAACCATAAATAAAGTCGCCAGAGCGATTGAAAACGCACATGGAACATACCTCGTTGGCTGCGGCACGGCCGGAAAGGTTTGCATGGTCGCAGAATATCTCTTTGCCAAAATCGCCCACAAACATATCAATTTTTCCTTTGGTTCCGAATTTCCCTATCATCAACAATTTATAAACAACAAAACCCTGCTGATCGCAGTTTCTCAATCCGGTGAAACCGCAGATACCCTGGAAGCGCTTGAAGTAGCTCAAAAGAAAGGCGCAAAAATCATTTCCATCGTCAATGTCGAAGGCTCCACCATGGCCAGAATGTCCGACATAGTTATTCCCATCAAAGCCGGCCCGGAAAAGGCCGTAGCCTCGACAAAAGCCACCACTTCGCAACTTGCTATCCTCACCATGCTGGCCTACGCCTGCGACGGAGGTGTGGAAAAAGGCAAACAATTACTAATCGCAACAGCAGGACAGATCAATGACATGCTAAATCCCCGCTACGAAAACCACATCAGAAAACTGGCCAGAAAAATCCGCAAAATAGAATCCATGTACATCATCGGACGCGGCGCAAATTTCCCCATGGCTCTGGAAGCGGCAATAAAACTGCAGGAAGTCTCATATATCCATGCCGAAGGCTTTGCCGGCGGCGAATTGAAACACGGACCGATTGCCTTAATATCCGAAGGCACACCCGTAATAGCCCTTGTCCCAAACGATGAAACCACCAAAGAAATCATCTCAAACGCCACCGAAATCAAAGCCCGTGGCGGCTATATCATCGGCGTTTCCTCGGAAAATCACCCTGTCTTTGATTACTGGATCAGAGTACCGGATACCGGAGCTACTTCTCCCATCATCAACATCATTCCAATTCAGATTTTGGCTTACCAACTGGCAGTTCTCCGCAAAAACAACCCCGATATGCCGAGAAATCTGGCAAAAAGCGTCACTGTAAAATAGTCGGCGTTGCTGGTTTTTCAGCCTCCCTTTTGCTATAATAAACGGGAATTATCCTCAAAATTCCTATTCTTGAAATCGTTAAATCGGAAAAAAACGAAAATCGTTTGTACACTTGGACCTTCCTCTGATTCTGTCAGCGAAATCGTTTCTTTGATTCAGTCCGGAATGAATGTGGCGAGGCTGAATTTTTCACATGGCACTTATGACCATCACAAAAAAATCATTGAAAATATTCACAAAGCCGAAAAATTAACGGGCAAAACCATTGCCATACTTCAGGATCTTCAGGGGCCAAAAATCCGCATCGGCAAGCTGCCGGATGAAGGTATCAAAGTTGTAAAAAATCAATTCATCAAACTTACGGGAGAAAAAATCATCGGTTATAAAGGAAAAAAAGAAACGGTCATTTCGCTCCAGCACAAAGGCATTATCAAAGCGGTAAAAAAAGGCGACACCGTACTTTTCAAGGATGGCCTGATCGAGAGCAAAGTAGTTCGAAAAAGTGCCGATCATATCATTTGCAAAGTGGTTTTTGGCGGACTGCTGACCAGTAACAACGGTGTCAATCTGCCAAATTCATACTTAAGAATCCCTACGATCACGGAAAAAGACAGACAAGATTTAAAATTTGGCCTGAAAATGGACGTAGATTTTGTGGCTTTGTCATTTGTAAAAAATGCGAAAGATATTGAAAATCTGCGCAAACTGATTGAAAAATCAGGAAAAAATCCCGATATCGTTGCAAAAATTGAGCGACATGAAGCCGTCAAAAATCTGCAATCGATTATCAAGGCAACCGATGCGGTCATGGTGGCCCGCGGAGATTTGGGCACGGATATCCCACCGGAACATGTTCCGATTGTTCAAAAAAGAATCATCGCTTTAAGCAACAAATATGGAAAACCGGTAATCACCGCAACTCAAGTTTTACAATCAATGATTACGGAATCCATAGCAACTCGGGCCGAAATTTCCGATGCTGCCAATGCGGTTTTTGATCATACAGATGCCATAATGCTCTCCAATGAAACAGCGGTCGGACGCTACGCGGCAAAAGCTGCAAAAACTTTAACAAAAGTGGCTTTAACGATCGAAGAAGCATTACAAGAGGACTCTGCAAAAGCGCTGCAATTTCCTCAATATGAGGATACGGATTTAATCGTCGTGTGTACAGAAAGTGGACTGAAAGCCAAAAACATTGCCAAACACAGACCTATAAAACCCATAATTGTTGTGACACCGAATCAAAAAACTATCAGAAAACTTCAACTGGTCTGGGGAATAAATCAAATATATAAAGCCAAATGTCCCAATGACAACGAAAAAAGAAATGCCGTAATTTTGAAATTGCTCAAAAAAGAAAAAATCTTAAAAAAAGGCATAAAAATCACAATTATTGCAAACAACAGCCAAAAAGAAAGCCTTATTTCCACAATTAAAATTTAGAGACATGAGAATTATCGGCATCGATCCCGGCACCGCAATTGTTGGCTACGCTATCCTCGAAGAGAACGGCGGCAAAACTAGTTTGATTGATTTTGGCACAATCAGAACGCAAAAAGGTCTGCAAAATAGCTTGAGATTAAACCAAATCAGACAGGATATCGAAACATTGATTGTAAAATTCAAACCGCAAATGGCCTCAGTCGAAAAACTTTTCTTTCAAAAAAATATTAAAACGGCGATGTCGGTTTCGGAAGCAAGAGGCGTCATAATTGAAAAACTATCAGAAAAAGGCATAGATTTAAGCGAATATACCCCGTTGGAGATAAAAACGGCGGTCTGCGGAAACGGCAAAGCCGACAAAAAAATGGTCCAGCAAATGATAAAAATTATTTTCGGCTTAAGAGAAGTTCCAAAACCCGACGACGCCGCCGATGCAATCGCAGCGGCACTCTGCCTCAGCAATTCCTACAAACTACAAAGTAAAACAAGATGAATAAGAAAATTTTAACCTTTCTTTGGCTGATAATTGCCGGCGGATCAATCTTCATTTTCAGTCATTACTACAAACCAAAAGCGGAAAAAGAGACGAGTTTGCCCGTGATTTCAACCGCAACGGAACTGCAAACAAAAACAGCAACTGAAACATTGGAAATTGAAAACAAAACTTATACCAATTCCATCAATCAGGGAGATAAATTTTTAAACAATGGCGACATAAAAAATGCCATTATACATTACAAAAATGCCGTCAGACTAAATCCGCAAAGTGCTGAGCCCTTAAATCGACTCGGAGAGGCTTATATCTTGAACAATGAACCAAAAGAAGCAGAAGAAATTTTTACCCAGTCTCTAAAGTTTTCCCCGCCGGAAAATTTCACAAATCTAAAATTACGCATCATCCAAAGCAAACTCGATCAACGCCAAATTGAGCAGGCCAAAGCGCTTTTAACCGAGCTTGATGCCAAAAATCTAGAAGTAAAATACTATAATGGCCTTCTCGAAATTCTTTACAAAAATTTTGATAAATCCAAGGAAATTTTTGAGGAAATCGCAAAAACCGAGGAACCGAAGGACAAAATCTTGGAAGAAAATGTACAAAAATTTCTAAAAAACTATCAGGTTTTCTCATATTATCAGGAAGGAGAAAAGATTTTTCTGGAAACCATGCTGGCAAAATCTTTTACTGACACGGGACAATATCAGGCTGCGATTCCTTTGCTTTTTGACGTCATAAATCAAAAAAACAATTACGCGGACGCCTGGCTGATTTTGGGCTACTCCTACCTCAACATTAATAAAATCCCCGATGCAATCGATGCGCTTACAAAAGCCCAAAATTTAAATGATCAAAAATCCGAAATTTTTTTCTTTTTGGGTCTAGCCTACTTTGCAAATAACGATCTTGACCAGGCAATCGCCTCGATAAAAAAAGCCGATGAATTGGGATTTGAGCCCAAAGAGCAAATCAAACTCAAACTTGGCGATATGTATTTGCTGAAGGAAGATTACAAAAATGCCGAAAAACTTTATGATGAATTGATCTCATTGAACACCGACAATATCGATTTATTTGTCCGCAATGCCTGGCTAAACATTGATAAACTAAAAAGCCCTTTCAAGGCCGTAGATGTAGCTTTCAAAGCGGTCGAAAATCATCCTGACAATGCCATGAGTTACAATCTCGTCGGCTGGGCGCTTACTGCAAACGGCAACTATGACGAAGCGAAAGGCTACTTTCAAAAAGCGTTAACAATGAACCCAAGACTGGATGCCGCTTATTTGAACTTCGGCTGGCTTTATGAAAAACAGGGCGCGGAAATTTTGGCAAAAGAGTACTATAAAAAAGCTTTTGAAATCGGTTCCGGCAATTCCGTGGCCAATCTTGCAGCCATCCGCTACAATAATCTTTCAAAACCTGAACTCAAAAGTTACTATTCAAAAGTAAATATTTCAGAGCCATGAGTCCAACAACCATCATTTTATCTTTCTTTTTTGGAGCCATCATCGGCAGTTTTTTAAGCGTCGTGGTTTATCGTACTCACAAAAAGCAAAAAATCGGATTCAAAAGCCGCTCAATCTGCCCTTATTGCAAACAAAAACTCAAAGCGAGATATTTGGTGCCTTTTTTTTCTTATCTGCTTCTGGGTGGAAAATGCGGATATTGCAAAACCAAAATCTCACCAAATTATTTTCTGATCGAACTTTTTACCGCAACAATCTTTCTTCTAAGCTTTATGAAATGGACTTTTATTGAGATCAAGCCGGAACTGAATTTTCATCTGGATCCACTTCTGCTTTTTCTTTTCCATATCACTGTTTTCAGCTTCCTGATCGCAATCTTTTTCTATGATCTCACGTACAAACTTATTCCCGACCGTTTTTCGCTTCCGGCCATCGTCATAGCATTAATAGGCAGTTTGCTTTTAAAAACTATGCCGCCGCTCGAAATCCTGCTCGGCGGATTTGGCATCTTTTTGTTTTTCGCAGCACAATTCTACTTTTCAAACGGCAAATGGATCGGCGGCGGCGATCTGCGCCTGGGCGCCATCATTGGCTTTCTGCTAGGATGGAAATTGGGAATCGTAGCGCTACTTTTGGCTTATGTACTTGGCTCTCTATTTAGCATTCCGCTTCTTTTAACCAAGAAAATAAATCGCAAAACCCAAATAGCTTTTGGCCCGTTTTTAATTACCGGAACTTTCATCAGCGTATTTCTTGGCGAAAAAATACTCAACTTTTATCTGATGAATCTGGCGATATAAAAAATCCCTTATCTTAGGAAACACCCCATGCATAAAAACATGGGGAGTTTCATTATCTTCCGACTAAAATTTGATGGACTCGATACCAGGTTCCACTGCATCGAGCAACTCGACACTACCAGGTTCCACCTCATTTTTTAACTTTATATCATCTGTTCCTACCCTTTGCTTTTCGGTAAGAGATAGATTTTCACAATACACATCTCCCTTCTTTGCTGTTCCGTCCTCGAAAATTGTAAAAACAAACGATGCCTTATTATTGTCTTCGTTAGATTCAGGATATTCATTTTGAGGATCTATTACAGCAACAAATTCATGTGGCTTACATGCCGTATCTAAGCCGGTTCCTGATAATTCATCAATACGAAATGAATTATAATCCGCACCGTTGCTCCCACTTATACCACTATTTTTGAACTTTATAGGAATTTTTACGGTTTTTATAAATTTATTATCAACAAAAAAATCGACTTTTGTCCAAATACTGTAATTATATTTTTTAAATTCTTCCCAATTGACATTTTCAGCCGTTAAAACGACGCCAAAACGGGGATTAATATACGTATATTTGGGCTCAGTTAGATTCCCTGAAAAGTGGATAGGGATTGTTTCTTTGAATTTCAAATCCAACAATACTGTTGTTGGCGCTTCCAATTCATTCACACCCTTATCATTTAACTTCAGTCTTCCCTGAAAAAGAGAGCTATCACTAAAATAAAAAACTGCTGCTAAACCAAACAAAACAAGTAAACCGACTATTACAAATATTTTTGTTTTCATAGTTTTATAGATTAAATTTTATTTTTAGAAAACATTATAATTATTCCACATAATCACTTTTTCGTCAAGGGCGGGGCGCATCATCTTACACCCTGCCCTGATTTCTCACCTGCTCGGAAGCCTGTGCAACTTTTTCCTCATCGCCAAGATAATAATGCTTAATAGGTTTCAAATCCTCATCAAGCTCATAAATCAAAGGAATCCCAGTGGGAATATTTAATTCCGGAATATCCGCATCCGAAACATTATCCAAATATTTCACCAAAGCGCGCAAACTATTACCATGCGCCACAACAATCACCCTCCTGCCCTCTTTCAGATCTACAGCAATTTCCTCATCCCAATAAGGCAAAAATCGCTCAACCGTATCCTTAAGACATTCAGCAACCGGCAAATTTTCCCCGGGATACCTCGGATCCAATTTATCCAAAGCCGGAGGCCTCACATCATAACTCCTTCGCCAAATCATTACCTGCTCAGACGAACAATATTTTGCCATATCAGACTTGTTAAAACCTTGCAACGCGCCATAGTGCCTTTCATTCAGCCTCCAGGAACTTTTCACCGGCAAATCATGCACATCCATTTCCTCCAAAATCAAATCGAGCGTACGCGTAGCACGAAGCAAAACCGAAGTATACGCCATATCAAATTCAAACCCTTCATCCTTTAGCAAACGACCCGCCTCTTTGGCTTCATCCTCGCCCTTATCGGTCAGGCCAACATCAGTCCAGCCGGTAAACAAATTATCCCTGTTCCATACACTCTCTCCATGGCGAACCAAAACAAGCTTAATCATGTAAAGCAATATAAAGACTCTGAAAAAACTTGCAACTTTCTTTTTGAAAGAAGCCGCTCAAAATGCTAACATACCGCCTATGAAAGCAGTAATTTTGGCAGGCGGATGCGGAACAAGACTTTGGCCGCTCTCCACAAAAGAAAAACCCAAACAGTTCCACAAACTTTGTTCAGACAAAACAATGCTTGAAGAAGCTGTTTTACGCGTAAACTTTTTGAAAAATGAAGATATCTACATTGCCATAAACAGAGATCATCTGGAATTGACAAAAAAACTCTGTCCGCAAATCCCCCGGGAAAACATCATTATTGAACCGGTCCTTCGTGACACTGCTGCGGCAATCGGCTACAGCACAAAAATCATCGAAGACAAATTTCCCGAAAGCGTTATGGCCATCATCTACGCCGATCAATGGATTAAAAATACCGAAAATTTTCAGAAATATCTGAAAATCGCGGCAAAAATCGCCGAAAAACAAAACACTCTAAACATTATCGAAGTGCCAGCAACTTCGCCACACACAGGCTACGGCTACGTCAAACTTAGCCAAAAAACCGACACGATAGATGGCACCGAAATTTATCAAATCGACTCTTTCAAAGAAAAACCCGATGAAGAAACGGCAAAAAAATTCGTCAAAGAAGAAAATTACCTCTGGAATACGGGAATTTATGTCTGGAAAAGCAGCGTACTTCTTGAATATTTCAAAAAATATCAGCCGAAAACGCATGAAGCACTGATGCAAATGACTTCTGAAGAAAAAGTGGAAGCGATATATCCCACTCTTGAAAAAATCTCTCTGGATTATGCGATCATGGAAAAAGTACCGATGGAAAGCATCAGAATCATAAAAGCGGAAAATCTAGGCTGGTCGGATATAGGCGATTTCGAAGCGCTGCACGAAGAACTGCCAAAAAATGATGATGGCAATATTCTTCGCGGCAATATCAAGTCACACGAGCTCAAAAATTCCCTGGTAATCGACGAAGAAAATAAAGAAATAAAAATTCTCGGATTAAGCGACATTGTAATCATAAATACCAAAGACGGCCTGCTTGTGAGTAAAAAATCTCTAACCAAACAGCTCAAGATTCTCGACAAATAAACCCCTTCCATAATCAAAAATTATCGCGTATATTTGCGCCGGTTTAATTTTGAAAAACAATGTTTGACGAAAAACCGGTTCAGATCAAAAACAAGCCATGGGGACGCGAGATCTGGTTTGCACATACCGATAAATACGCCGGCAAAATCCTAGAAATCAAAAAAGGTCACCGCTATAGTCTTCAATATCACGAGAGAAAACATGAAACTCAATATGTTCAAAGCGGACAGGTAAAGCTGATTTACGGTACGGAAAAAGACAATTTGCAGGAAAAAATCCTAAATCCCGGTGACAAAGTGGAAGTCAGTCCTTATACTATCCACCGTTTGGAAGCTATGAAAGACAGCCAGGTTTTTGAAGTATCCACTCCCGAGCTCGATGATGTCGTAAAACTTGACGACGACTACGGTCGCAGCGGCAAAGGAAACGACGAACAGCTCGATCATCAATTACATAAACAATCCTAACACCCTAAAACATGAAAAGATTTCTTTCCTGGAAAATTTTAGCAGTTTTGATCGTAACAGTTCTTCTCGGTTTTTTTGATCTCTCCCCCGCTTTACAGGAAAAACTACTCCCATTCCTGCCAAAAGAAGGAGATATCACGGCGGATGGAGAAGTGGTCACGAAGACGAAAATTCTGCTTGGACTGGACTTGCAGGGAGGCTCACAACTTGATTACAAAATTGACCTTAGAAAAGTTCCTCCGGAAGATCAAAAAGAAATCATCAATGGTGTAAAAGAAGTTATCGAGCGTCGCGTCAACGGCCTGGGTGTCAGCGAACCAAATATATATACTTCGGAATTGGCCGGAGAAACGCATCTGATAGTGGAATTGGCGCAAAATACTAATTTAACGCAAGAAGATGCTGAAAATTATTTTGGCAAAGATAAAAAACTCGAAGAATTGACAGAAGATGAACGCAAAACAGCCAGTCTAGAAAAAGCTAAAGCAACAGTCGGAAAAACCATTCAACTCGAATTCAAAGAAAAAAAAGATCAATTGGATCCTCAGGAATTGGATACGGTGAGACAAAACGCCGAAGCGGCATTGCAAAAGATAAAAAGTGGCGCAGATTACAGCATTATCGGCCAGGAAGAAATGCAGGCTTTCCCGGGAAAAGTAAAATATGACAAACCGGAATATCAATTCCTGGACAACATTCCTTCAAAAATTCAGGAAGTTATAAAAAGCCTTGAAATAGGAGAAATTCGCAAGGAGCTGATTGAAACAGGCGGCAATTTCACTATCGACACAAACGGACAAGCCGTAGAAGACACGGGACTTTCCATTATAAGACTCATAGATAAAAAGGAAGAAAAGAAAACCGATCTGCAGGTTTCTGTAAGCCATATTTTAATCAGCTACAAAGGAGCCGATAAAGCCGATGCCGCGGTTACCAGAAGCGATGAAGAAGCATATGCGCTGGCAAAAGAATTGAAAGTAAAACTCCAAGCCGGAGAAGATTTCGGCACCTTGGCCGAGGGCTATTCCGATGATGCCGGCTCAAAAACCGCAAAAGGCGTTTTGCCCGCCCCCGTAACCGGAAAAGGAGATTATGTTTATGACTTTGAACAGGCGGCGCTTGCACTGAAAAATGCGGGAGATGTAAGCGAAATAGTCAAAACGCAATTTGGTTATCACATCATTAAAGCAGATAAAGTCGATAAAGATGTCAAGGACATTAAGTATAAGTATGAAGCAATTACTTTTTCGACAGTTCCAGATCCCTGGCAAGAAACCGGCCTAACAGGTAAACAATTTATTCATGCCGATGTCCAGGTGGACAATCTTTATCAGCCATACATTCAGATTCAATTCGACGAAGAAGGCGCCAAGCTTTTTGAACAGATTACGGAACGCAATGTAAACAAACCTGTCGCTATTTTTGTTGGCGGACAGCTTATTTCTTCACCAAATGTTCAGGAAAAAATCCCCGGAGGCATCGCCAGAATCACCGGACAATTCACGCAGGAAGAAGCGCAAGCTCTTGCCAGAGATCTAAATACAGGTGCAATCCCCGCCCCCATCGTTCTAACCGGCGAATACACCATCGGAGCCACCCTCGGCCAGGAAGCATTAAATCAGAGCTTAAAAGCCGGCCTGCTTGGACTGGTTTTGGTGATTGTCTTCATGATTCTTTATTACAGATTATCAGGCGCAATCGCCGCTTTGGCACTTTTGATTTACACAATTATTTTCATTTTCTTAATTAAAGCACAATTACACCTTGGCCTGGCGATTTTGGTCTCGCTTGGAGGCTTCAGCTTTATGATCAGTAAAACACTGCAAAATCAGGATTCGGGATGGGAAAAATTCATTACATTCATCTTGAGTTGTATCGCCTTCTTCTTTCTGGCATTCCTGCTCAAAACAGGAGTTGTCATCAGTCTTGCGGGTATTGCCGGTATCGTTCTCTCAATCGGTATGGCCGTGGATGCAAACGTCCTGATCTTTGAAAGATTCAAAGAAGAACTGAGAAACGGTAAAACTTTCGCCCAAGCCGTTGATATTGGTTTCAATCGTGCCTGGACAGCTATCCGGGATTCAAATTTTTCAACACTGATAACATGCGCGATTTTATTCTACTTTGGCAGCTCAATCATACGCGGTTTCGCCTTCAATCTGGCCACGGGTATCATGGTTTCCATGTTCACGGCGATCACAATTACCAGAATGCTACTGCAGAGTTTTGTCGGCAAAAAAATATCCGAAAACCTCTATCTCTTCGGCATGCCGAAGAAGGAAAAACAAGAAAGTAAATTCTCTTTCACCAAAAGAGCAAATCTTTTTCTGGGCACATCGGGAGTGGCATTTATCATCGCCATGATCGCGATTTTCACTTTTGGCCTAAATCTTGGTATCGACTTCAAGGGTGGCACTTTGATGGAATTTAAATTCACAGATAAAGTAACCAAAGAACAACTTCAGGAGGAAATAACAAAGGCCACTGGGGAAATTAATGAAGCAACTCCGGAAGTAACTCCGGCAGCAGCTCCTGAGGCTCCAACAGAATCTGCAGCTATAGCAACACCGCAAATCCAACCGGTCCCGATCGAAGGCCTTAGCGCAGAAGAAAACAGCAAAATAAATCTCAAAGGAATGCAGATTTTGCCTGTAACCGAAACAAATTACATCGTCAAAACCAAATATCTCACCGCGGAAAATCATGGCAAACTTGTTGCCAGACTAAAAACAACACTCCCGGCATTCACAGAACCACGCTTCACAACAATCGGACCGATCATAGGCGAAACATTGCTGCAGAAAGCCATAGTAGCTGTCATCTTCGCTTTGATTATGATTATCGTTTATATCGGTTTCGCTTTCCGCAAAATGCCAAAATCCGTCAGTCCATGGCGTTTTGGAGCAACAGCGATTATCGCGCTTGTACATGATGTTGGAATTGTCACGGGAATATTTGCAATACTCGGATATTTCTTAAATGTGGAAATCGACGCGCTTTTTATCACAGCAATGCTCACAGTCTTCGGCTATTCCGTAAATGATACCATCGTCATCTTCGATCGTTTGAGAGAAAATCTGCTAAGACATGCGGAAAGTAAAGATTTCGGTGAAATTACCGATCAGTCCCTAAATCAAACCATTGCACGCTCAATCAATACTTCATTATCTACAATCATTGCTTTGCTTGCTGTACTGATCTGGGGAGCTTCTTCGATTTTCTATTTCGTGCTGGCGCTTACCCTGGGCACTTTTATCGGTACCTATTCATCAATTTTCGTTGCCGGCCCGCTTCTGGTAAAATGGAAAGAGTGGCGCTCATAAAAAGCACAGAAATGCGCCCTTAGCTCAATTGGATAGAGCGCCTGGCTTCGGACCAGGAGGCTGAAGGTTCGATTCCTTCAGGGCGCACCATTAAGTAGCGAGATTTGCGATCCGTAGCCGAAACGTCACGCGAATTTAGCGTGACTGAAGGCGCAGGAGAACTTTCGAGAAATCTGCAAACGAACGTGAAGCAAATTTCGACGAAAGTTCAGCAAATCCCTATTGAATATTATATCAACCCCTGCTCATTGATCCTCCTCTGCACTCTTCCCGCATTTATTATTTGTGCAAAAGCCCTCAGTCCGTGATCATAGGTGTTCTCTGAAAATATATCATCGCAAACCGCATGCAAAAGAAAGTCCAAAGTTTCCCTCCAATGCTCCTCATATTTTGGCTGGGCTATACCGATCACCTTCCTCACAAAATCACTGCCGCGTTCACGCAAAGCCTTCACATATTTTTGACGATGCAAAGTCACATGGAGCCTCAAGCCTTCACTGCAAATTGCCAAATAATCAAAAGTAAGGCTCCAAATCCTGTCATATTTTTCATCATCAACATCAAAAATCTCCCTCAAATGAGCCATTCCATGCTTTATATACAAATCTACGAAAAAATCACAATTGGCAGTCACGCACTTCTGCAATAAATTATGTTCAAAAACCAGATAATCAAAGATCACAAGCCATTCTTCATCGGATAAATTCATACTTTCCTGCAAATGCGTAGGCCCATCCTGAATATACTTTTCGACCAGGCCGCTCTCGCGCCCAAAAGCATATCTTTCAATCGTCAAATTTTGATCTGTTGGATTCATGGGATTTTTTAAGTCAAGCAGGGAATTATATATAAAAACCGCGATTTGTCAATATATAATGTTGACAAGAGCCATCTTTCTCACAATAATTGCACCTTATCCAATCGAAGGGAAAAATCATGAAAAAAACCTTTATTTTAAGCCTAATAATTAGCATCACCTTTTCCGGATGCAGTCTTTGGAGTACAAAAGATTCGGACACAGACCTTATTGACCGAGGCATTCCAGACAAGCTCAAAGAGATAGAAATTTACGATTTAGGCACAGAAAAACCCGAAATTACGATTACTTCCAGTGGATTTATCGCCTCCGACACCGAAGTGAACATTGCACCCCAAATCGTCGGCAAAATAAGCGAAATTCACGCACAGGTTGGCGATTTTGTGCAAAAAGATGACTTACTGGTCACACTTGGCGACTCCTTAAGTACAGATTTGCTCCAATTACAATACGAAACAGCTTCACAAAGCCTGGATTTAAGTGATTATGCGACTTATCTGACGGATTTTTCCAGCGAACAAAGTCTCGATCAGGCAGACCTCAGTGTTCAAATTGCTGAAGAAAACTATTACAACGCCATTCAGGCACGAAACAACGCGGAAGAACAGTATGAAACGCAACTGGAAAGCCTCGAGCTGCAACTGGAAAATGCCGAGGATCTAGCTGAAAAAGCCATAAATCAGACAGATTATCCAGTAGATCAAGCCGATGTCGCCATTGAAATTTTGGAAGCCAGTCATCAAGCCCAGATCGACCAACTGAATTACGCAATCGAAATCGCTTATCTTCAATGTCTCGCCGCTTTAAACCAATTGGAAATGCAAAGCGCCACCACGGAACTTCAAAAACTCCAGGCACAAACGCAACTTTTGCAAGCTGACTCAAGCCAAAACGCAGCTGAAAAAAATTATCAACAAAGATATATCCGTGCCCCTCAAAACGGCACTTTGACCGCCATCACAGTCAAAAAAGGCAATCTGGTAGCGCCAGGACAGATAATAATCCAAATACAGGACACCGATTCTATTAACGCCAAAACCGCAATTTCAAAGGAAGAAAGCAGATTTATTGATCTATCAACGAAAGTATATGTAGACACTGACGAAGGCGAACAAGAAGGAAAAATCACATTTTTAAGCCCAAGCCTGAATCCGCTAAGCAAAAAAATCGATCTAGAAATCGCGCTGCAAGAAGAAAGTGAAACTTTGCCCGGATCATTTACAAAAATTTATTTCAAACCAAAAGCAGATGATTTAATCATCATTCCGCTCAATACAATTTTCATCGAAAAAGGCGATAAATTTGTAAAAATAGTCAATGGAGAAAACAAAATCGAACACAGAAAAATCCGCATCAAAGAAGTCATCGGCGATTTCGCCATAGTCAAATCAGGGCTAAACGGCAACGAAAAAGTGGTTTCAAACGTAGAAATTTTCACTCAGGAAGGAGAAGAAGTTAGCATAAAAAATTCATGAAAAATTCTTTTTTCATCAATAAAAGAGCCATTTCCTGGCTGATGATCCTCACCATCATTTTTTTGGGATATTTCGGCTTAAAAGAAATTCCTCTTGAACTGCAGCCGGAGATCACAATCCCAATCGCTTCAGTCACCACTTTCCTGCCCGGCGCAAATCCCGAAGATATCGAAACACTCATCACAAAACCCCTGGAAAAAGAAGTCGCCAATATTTCCGATATCAAAGAGCTTTCATCCATCTCGGGTCTTGGACTTTCACTACTTATTGTCGAATTTGAAGCGGAAAGCGACCTTGACGAAGCAGTATCGGAACTGAAAGACAAAATCGATATCGCAAAAACGGATTTGCCCGAAGATGCCACAGAGCCGCTTGTAACAAAAGTACAATCAAATGCTCTTCCAATAATCAGCTTTTCAATTACAGGCGACTTTGTGCTCAAAGATCTCACAAAAATCGCCGAAGACATGGAAGAGGAATTGAAAAAAATTCCCGAAATTTCAAATATCACCATCATCGGCAATTTAAAAAAAGAAATCCTGATCGCAGTTGATCGTGAAAAAGCCGCAAATTACGGCTTAAGCTTAAGCCAAATAGCCCAGATCATCAAAGCCTCGTATTTAAACTTTCCCATCGGCATCATCACTACCGATCGCATAAATTATTCCATCACCTTCGATAACCGCTTCAAGGAACTCAAAGAAATCGAAAATTTACCGCTTTTCACCGCAAACGACACGCAGAATACGCTCATATTACTCAAAGACTTTGCAACGGTAAAAGAAAATCTACGCGACACAGGTAAAATTTCAAAACTATCCATCAAAGGCGAAACTTCAAAAGAAACAGTCACATTAAAAATTTTCAAAAAAGATAACGCGAACATTATCGATCTGGTCGAAAAATCAAAAGCCAAAATCGAAGAGTTGAAAGGCACAAAAATCCCTTCAAATGTTGAAATCGCCATCACCAACGACAATGCACAGTTTATCCGCGACGACCTTGGACTACTAACTTCAAGCGGCATCCAGACAACAATTTTAATCACTATTGCTCTATTTCTGGCTCTCGGACTGACAGAAGGCATTTTAGCCGGCTTAAGCATCCCTCTCACGCTTTTAAGCACAATCGCAATTTTACAGGCCTTTGGTATGACCATAAACGGCCTTACGCTTTTTGCCATGGTCATTGCGGTCGGAATAATGGTAGATACCGCAATCGTAGTGATGGAAGGCATCCATGAAAACATCAAAAAAGGTTTAAGCGCCAAAGAAGCGGCAATCGCTTCTATCGCAACTTACAAATGGCCGCTCATTGCCGGAACAGTGACCACTGTCTTTGCTTTTTTGCCAATGCTACTTGTCAGCGGCATTGTGGGACAATTTTTAAAAGCCTTACCAATTACAATTTCAGCGGCATTATTAAGTTCATTATTCATCTCTCTTACAATCATTCCCGCCATCACAGTCAAATTTCTTGAAAACAAAAATTCAGGGAACAAAAAAAGCCTGCTTGCAGGTGTCTTCAATTTTCTCGGCGTATTTTTTGAGAAAATTATCGGAAAAATAATTCATTACCGGCCTGGACGGGTTTTTGTCGTATCGGTTACACTTATATTTTTTGCCTTAAGCATGCTGCTGCCAATAACCGGCATCCTAAAAGCCGAACTTTTTCCAAAAACAAACATGCAGTTTTTTATTATCAATATCGAAACTTTAAACGGCTTAAATCTTGAAGAAACCGAGAAAATAGTGGAACAAGTTGAAAATGAACTTTATCAGATCAAAGAAATCGACAATTTTTTGACAATCATCGGCGACCAACAATCGCTTGCAGCTACAGATATTGTCCAATTCACTTCCGCCGGAAATTCCAATCAGGCCAACATCACAGTCAACCTTGTACCGAAAGAAGATCGCACAAAAACCAGTTATGAAATCTCCTCTGAACTCAGAGAAAAATTGAAACCGATCAGCAATGCGAAAATCTTTGTCAGAGAAATCTCCGAAGGGCCGCCATCCGAATCACCTGTCACGGTGCGCATCACCGGAGAAGACCTGAAAATTCTTGAAAAAATCGCCGATGACATCGTTTCAGTAACCGAAAAAATTCCCAAAACGGAAAACGTCAGAAGCAGCTTAAAGCCAGGCTTAAATCAATTCAAATTCACTCTCGATCGTGAAAAACTGGCATTTCATGGCTTATCTCCTGTCAATGTCGCTGTTGAAATCCGAAATCTGATCCAGGGAACCAAAAGCACGGAAATCTTTCTCAGATCCGAGGATCTGGAGATAAACGTAAAATTCACCGAAACCGCAGCAAAAAATCCGCCGGAATTTAATATTGATGACTTGCAAAATACTGGAATTTTTTCTCCAAAAGGCTACAAAATAGCGCTCAAAGATATAGGTTCATATAGCTTTGAAGAAGCGGTTTCTGAAATCGAAAGAGAAGACCAGAAACGCATTATCAAAGTTCAAAGTGATATTACAAAAAATGCCAATGCGGTTGAAATCACAGCAGCAATCGAGAAAAAACTCAAAGACCATGATCTGCCTGAAGGATATGAAATCAGCTACGGCGGCGACCTCGAAGAAATCAATAAATCCTTTCAGGAGCTCTTCCGTTCCATGGGACTCGCGATCGTCCTGATCGGCTTCTGTCTTGTTTTAATGTTCAATTCGCTAAAACAACCCTTCATCATCCTTTTGACCTTGCCAATGGCTCTGATCGGCGTTTTGCCCGGACTGTTTCTAGTCAATCTGCAATTATCCTTTCCAGCCTTTCTCGGAATTGTTGCTTTAGCCGGAATCGTCGTAAACGACGCCATCGTCCTCATCGACAGTATAAATGAGAATATCAAAAACGGCATAGAGTTCAACAAAGCGATCTGCGAATCCGCAAGCTCCAGACTACAACCAATCATCATGACTTCAATCACAACAATCCTCGGCATTCTACCATTGGTATTCACAAACGAATTTTGGGCCGGCCTCGGATATGCTCTCATTTTCGGCCTGATGGCATCGACATTTCTTACACTCTTAGTCGTGCCGGTGCTTTACTACATGTTTGAAAAGAAAAAAGCCACTTCATAGGCGACAAAGCATTGCGCGTCTTTCGGCATTTCCCTATCATCCATTGGCAAATTAATCCTGCCTTTCAGATGAAGTACGCAGAAGTTCTATTCCAACAAAAAATCGGTACGAAGGAAACTCTTACATATGAAATTCCTGCTAATTTTCAGACCGAAATAGGTCAGGCGGTAGAAGTCAAAATCCGCAACCGCATAAAACACGGAATGATCCTGAACATTCACGGAAATCGCCCCAATTTCAGGACATCTCCAATCACAAGCATCATTCAGCAAAAACCAATACTAAGCTCTTCACAAATTAAGCTTTTGAGATGGATCTCAGACTACTACTTTTGCCCTCTGTTTCAAACGTTCAAATTATTTATACCAAAGCGCATACTTGAGAACAAACCGATCAAAAATCGCGTCAAAGAAATCCCAAAAAAGAAAAAGGAGAAAGCCAGAAAACTTACAAATGAACAGCAAGATGCCACAGAAACAATCATCAATTCAAGTTTGAACACTTTTTTAATTCATGGCATCACGGGTTCAGGGAAAACGGAAATATATTCCCGCCTTGCAGAAAATATCATCAACAAAAACAAACAGGCATTGATACTGGTTCCGGAAATTTCGCTTACACCTCAAACAATTCAATATTTCGAAAAATCCATCGGCATCAAAGCCGCAGTCATTCATTCAAAGCTCTCCGAAGGACAGCGCCACAAGGCCTGGATGGACATTTACAACGAAGAAGCGAAACTTATTATCGGATCGCGTTCATCAATTTTCGCCCCGTTTCAAAATTTAGGTCTGATAATTATCGACGAAGAGCATGAAAATTCCTACAAACAGGATTCTTCACCGCGCTACAGCACTCACAAAGTCGCAGAAAAAATCCAGGAATTCAATCCCGACACCAAACTCATCTACGCCTCGGCAACACCTTCCATTGAAACCAAAGAAAAGCTCAAAAACAGCACAATTGAATTGAAAAACCGCATCGGCAAATCCACACTTCCGGAAATTGAAATCGTGGATTTACGTGAAGAATTCAAAAAACAAAATTATTCCATTTTCTCAGAAATACTGACAGAAGCCATCACCGAAGCGCTGGGGAAAAAAGAGCAAATAATTCTCTTTCTAAACCGCCGTGGAAGCGCCTCCAGCATAGTCTGCCGTGATTGCGGCTATACCCAAACCTGCCAAAATTGCGAAATACCACTGACCTATCACGTAAAAACACTTAAAAAACCAACTCTTATCTGTCACCACTGCGGCCTTCTTGAAACACCTCCCCAAAATTGCCCACAATGCAAAGGCATAAACATCCGCTATCTCGGCATCGGCACTCAAAAAATCGAGGAAGAAGTGCATAAAGCCTTTCCACAGGCAAAAACTCTTCGCGCAGACAAAGACACAACTTCAAACAAAAATAGCTTCAAAGAAATCTACGAAACTTTCAAAAAGCACGAAGCCGACATCCTTATCGGCACTCAGATGATTGCAAAAGGATTGCATCTGCCAAAAGTAAATCTTGTAGGAGTTATCCTTGCGGATATCGGACTCAATATGCCGGATTTCCGCAGCCAGGAACGCAATCTGCAAATCCTGATGCAGGTCGCAGGACGTGCGGGCAGAAGCGGCAACACGGGAAAAGTCATCATTCAAAGTTACAATCCGGAAAATATTTCTCTAGTCCACAGTAAAAATCATGATTACATCGGATTTTTCAATTACGAACGTAATCAAAGAACTCTCCTGCAAAATCCTCCTTTCAGCCATCTCGCCAAAATAATCATCGAAGACGACACCCTGCAAAAAGCCGAGTCACGTTCAAAAGAAGCAGAAAATCTGCTTTGGCGATTTGCCAGAGAAAATTCACTTACCGAAAACTTGGAAATTTCGATCTACCCCGCCTTCCTTACACGTCTTCGAAAAAAATATCGCTACATCATTTTAATCAAAGACAAAAGCCAAAATCAGATCATTCACCAGCTACTCAAAAAGCTGCCTGAAAAAATTCTCCAGGACGCTTCCTTCAAAATAGACATCGATCCCTTAAGCGTTGTATAATCCACATCATGGAACGCAAACGTATCCTCTCCGGAGTTCAGCCCAGCGGCAAACCTCATCTTGGCAATTACTTTGGCGCCTTCCGCCAACACATCGCCCTCCAGCAGGAATATGAAACTTTTATCATGATCGCAGATCTACACGCGCTCACCACTATTCGCGACGCAGAACTTATGCGCTCACTGACTTTTGAACTCGCTCTGACATATCTCGCCCTAGGGCTTGATCCTGAAAAAACGGTGCTATTCAAACAATCCGAAGTCCCAGAACATGCAGAACTATGTTGGATTTTTGACTGTATCACCACAATGCCTTTTCTACAAAGAGCCCACGCTTGGAAAGATGCTCAGACAAAAGGCAAAAAAGAGATCACCGTCGGACTTTTCAATTATCCCATTCTTCAAGCCTGCGACATCCTCCTATACAAACCCTCACTCGTACCGGTCGGCCAGGATCAGAAACAACACGTAGAAATGTGCAGAGATATCGCACAGAACTTCAACAACATTTTCAAATGCAAGGTTTTCAAAATTCCAGACCCATACATCCCAAAAGAAGTAGCGATTGTCCCCGGAACCGACGGCCAAAAAATGAGCAAATCTTACGGCAACACCATTGATATTTTCGCGGATGAAGCGGACTTAAAAAAACAGGTTATGAGCATAGTAACAAGCTCTGTACCGCTTCAATATCCAAAAGATCCGAATTCCTGCAATGTATTCAACCTCTACAAACTTTTCGCAAATCCGGAAGAACTGAAAAAGATGGAAAACAATTATATCAAAGGCGGTTTCGGCTATGGTGATGCCAAGAAAGCACTACTTGCAAAAATCCTCGAGTATTTCAAAGAAGCCCGTGAAAAATATCTCAAACTGAAAAATCAAAAAGCTTTCATCTACGAAGTTCTTTCAGAAGGAGGGAAGAAAGCCAAAAAAGTTGCCTCAGCAACGCTAAACGAAGCCAAGAAAAAAATCGGCTACATATAAACTTGCACTTTAAACAGGCATAAATTAAATTGAATAAGTTAGGGAGATTTAATCTTTGAAAATTTGTGTAAATATATCTTTGTCACCGGTGGTGTATGCAGTTCATTAGGTAAGGGAATAACTACGGCTTCGATCGGAGCATTACTAAAAGCTTCGGGCCTAAAAGTCTTCACACAGAAGCTTGATCCTTACCTTAATGTCGACCCCGGAACAATGAGCCCTTTTCAGCATGGAGAAGTCTTTGTCACCGAAGATGGAGGAGAAACCGATCTGGATCTCGGACATTACGAGCGCTTTATCGATACAAATCTAACTCAACTTTCCTCAGTCACCACGGGAAAAGTCTACAGTGAAGTTCTTTCCAGAGAAAGAACCGGAAATTTTCTTGGACGCACAATTCAAATAATTCCGGACATTACCAATGCCATTCAGGACAAAATCACGCAGGCCGCGGAAAAATCCAAATGCGATGTCATGATGGTCGAAATTGGTGGCACTGTTGGGGACATCGAAGGCTTGCCTTTTTTGGAAGCAATAAGGCAAATGCGTTATAAAAATGGCGAGGAAAATACCTTTTTCGTTCATGTCACGCTTCTGCCATACCTTGCAGCAGCAAAAGAGCTAAAAACAAAACCTACTCAGGCCTCAGTGAGAGAACTGCGTTCAATAGGTATCCAACCGGATATGATAGTCGCCAGGGCGGATACGCACATCAAAAAAGATTTGCTAAAAAAAATTGCTCTCTTCTGCGATGTGAATGAACAATACGTAATCCCCGCAGAATCAGCCAGCAGCATTTATGAAGTGCCGCTAAAATTTAATAATTCCAATGTCACGAAATTAATAGCGAATAAGCTCTGCTTAAAAAAATCGAAGCCGGATCTTTCAGAGTGGAAAAAAATTGTTAAAAAAATCAAAAGCAAAAAACCAGCTTTAAAAATCGCTCTGGTCGGTAAATACGCAGGTCTCGATGATGCTTACCTTTCAGTGATTGAATCTCTAAAAATTGCATGCTATCACGAAAACAGAGAGCTTGAATTACTCTGGGTTTCATCAGAAAAACTCGAAGAAAAAGATCAACAAACCTGGAAACTTTTAAAATCCGCAAAGGGCATTTTGGTACCGGGAGGCTTTGGCGTCCGCGGAACGGAAGGCAAAATAATGGCCGCAAAATACGCCAGAGAAAACAAAATCCCCTATCTTGGCCTTTGCCTCGGAATGCAAATAATGACCATCGAATTTGCCAGACATTTTTTAAATAACGATAAAATAACTTCAGAAGAGTTTGATGAAAACAATCAAAGCGGCAAAGAAAATCATATTATCAATTTCCTTCCGGGACAATCAATAACCCGCGCCAAAGGCGGCACACTGCGACTTGGTTTATACAAATGCCAAATCGACAAAAATTCCAAAGTCTATAAACTCTATAAAAAGACATTAATAGAAGAAAGACATCGTCATCGTTACGAATTCAACAACAATTACAAAGAAGCTCTGCAAAATGCCGGAATAAACTTTTGCGGAATAAATCCGGAAAACAATCTCGTTGAAATGGCGGAAATAAAAGACCACCCTTTTATGATCGGTTGCCAGTTCCATCCGGAATTCAAATCACGACCGCAAAAACCCCATCCATTATTTGCAGGATTTATTAAAGCCGCAAAATAATGCCAATTTTCAAATACACCGTAGCAAATTCTGAAGGAAAAAAACTCAGCGGCACGGTCGAAGCACCCGACGAAAAAACAGCCAGAACTGAACTCAATAATCTCGGATTTTCCATTCTGATTCTTCAACAAACCAGTGAAATGCCGCACATTGATAACAACATTCCCAAGTTTGTTTTTGAAGCCATAGATAAAAATTCCAAACTTGTTTCCGGCACTATTCCCGCAAAAGATGATGAAGAAGCCTTCAAAAAATTAACCGGCGAATACTCATTAACGGTAACCGCTATCTGGCCGGAAAATTCTACTGAACAACAGATCACAATTGCCAGACAAAAATGGTCCAGAAAACTGCAAACAGAATTTCAAAACATCGAACAGGACATTGAAAAAACAAAAAATAAATCGCTGGAACAGGAAAAGGAGGAAGCCTTTGTAAAAGCCAAAATAGAAACAATCCTCGCCGAAGTAAACAAGCTGATCCAAACCTTCGATGCCGAATTTGACCTAGACCAAAAAGCCGAAATCAATAAGCAGATAAACAAACTTTTGCGTATAAAAAATTCCACAAACCTGAAATATATTCTCCAGACTGCCGAGGAATTGCTTCTATTCATTGAAAATCAGCAAAAATCCCTTAAAGAACACGGCCACAACGAAAAAAGACTTGAGCTCATGCTTCAAACGAAAAATTTATTAAATCATCTCAACCGCGAAAGCAAGCCGGGATCAATCAGTGAAGACATTGTGAACAAGATAGAAAATTACGAATTTCAACATCGCGACAACAAGCAAGTCGTCAATTTTTTAGTAAGAATTAAAAATTATTTCCAGACTCCGCCGGAAATCATAGCCATCAAAGAACAAATTAAAATCTACAACAAGCAGCTTTTTGATTCCATAAAATTGTATTTCAAAGAACCCACAAAGGAATACAAAGAAAAAGTAAAAAACACCATCCTCACAATCTGGCAAGCAAGGAAAAAAGCCAAAAACAGTTTAAAAGCAACCATAAAACTGCGCAGAGATCGACAAAAAGCACAAATCGGTGAACCAAAACACCTGATTCTTTCGTTCATTGATGAACTCAATGCTTTCACCGGATGGCTTCTTGGGTTTTACATCATATATTATTTTCTTGGCATATACTTAAGCACCAAGGAGTTTGGCCTTACAAAAATACCCAAAGGCTTTTTAATTTACGAAAGCCAATTTTTCAAATACGCGCTTGGAATTCTTTTTCTTTTACACGCAACAACCGCAATCAAAAGCAATTTTTTGAGGCAAAACGCCATAGCAAATCTTACTTTGCCAATCTTCTTTCTTTTCGGCAGTATCATTGTACTTTTAAATTTTTAAAAAATGTATCCGGTCATTTTCCAAAGCGAATATTTTACGCTGAACACCATTTGGATATTTATCGGCCTGGGAATTATCACAGGTGTTTACAGCATCATCAAATTCAGTCTCAAAAATGGCCTAAAACTGCAATTTCTAAGCGAAAATTCTTGGAAATTGTTCTTATTCACTTTAATTGGAGCAAGATTAGTAAACATCTTACTGAATTTCACAACTTATTTTTATGAATTCAGCATCCAAAATTTTCTGCAAATATTCTACATCTGGGATAAAGGATTCAATCTCTGGGGCGGTTTACTGGCTTTCTTATTTAGTTTTTATTATATCTGCAAAGAAAGCGATCAGGATTTTTTCAAATGGCTGGATGTTTTAACTCCTTCCGCAATCATCCTTTTAGCTATCAGTCATCTTGGGGAATTTTTTGAGGGAATTGCCTACGGCAAACCGACATCTTTACCCTGGGGAGTTAATTTTGAAAATTTCCAGATCAAATACACAGTTCCGATTCATCCTACACAAATCTATGCTTTTCTTTATGCCGCCAGTATCGCATTCGCATTGATAATTTTGAGTAAGACAAAAAGAATTGCTACACTTCAAAAAGCAGGATTCGTAGGCCTCTCCGGCATTTTTGCTTACAATCTTTTCAGATTGCTAGAAGAATTCGTCCGCGGTGACGATGTATTTGAAATATTTGGCATCCGCTCAACTACAATTATCAGTTTATTAAGCATAATCATTGCTGGCGTAATTCTTTATTTACGTTATAATACGACGGCCAAAAAGTTGAAACTTAAATTTATAAAACATGGAAACAATCAAAAACATCGTTAAAAACATTTTCGCCTCTGACCCAGGTCCGGATTTTAACTATTATCTTCCACTGCTAGTGCTGGCAATTTTATTGATAATCTGGGGGGTTGTTTTTTCCGGAATTTACGATCGCAAAAAGAAAACTGACTTTGCCTTCAAAAGATGTTTCAAAAATCTCAGCAAAACCATGGTTCTTTTTGGCTGCCTTTTTTTACTTCTTCTTGCTGTCCGATATGAAGGAATCCCTTATTTTTCCATGAGGCTCTGGCTCTACACATCAACACTGATTTTCCTTTACCTCGTTTACCACTATGTAATGGTTTATATAGGCAAATATACAAAAGAAAAGACCAATTCGTCAGTACTGCAAAAAGATTATTTGGAAAACAAAAAAATCTCTTACAGCCCAAGCAAGAAGAAAAAGCACTAAACTAATTTGGTGATTTCATACTCCACAGCTCCAGCTGGAACTTTTACTTTGATCAAATCCCCACGCTTCTTATCCAGCAAAGCACTGCCAACGGGAGATTCATTGGAAATTCGGCCTTCAAAAGGATCAGCTTCGGTAGAACCTACGATAGTATAAACTTCTTCATCTCCTTTTTTACTCACATTTCGCAAATAAACAGTCGTTCCAAGCTGAACGGTCTTGCCATGTTTTTCTGAAATAATTTTTGCATGTTTGATCTTTTCTTCAAGTTCCAAAATGCGCCCTTCAACAAAAGCTTGTTCATTTTTAGCTTCTTCATACTCCGAATTTTCCGAAAGATCTCCATAAGAAATGGCCTCTTTAATACGCTCCGCCATCTCCTTGCGCCTCACATTTTTTAAATGTTCGAGTTCTTCAACCAGTTTTTGATAACCCTCCTTTGTTACCAAGGTCGCTTTTTTCCCATCTTCGGTCATAACTTCATCGTTAATATTCTGATCGTCCTGAAAAGTTGCACTTTGATTTGTCATATAAAATAGTTAGAGATTAATGAGGGCGAATTTTCGCACTCGTTGGATGTTCTTTTAATTTCTGTAAAACTTTGGCTTCAATTTGCCTGATGCGCTCCCTTGTGACATTAAATTCCTGACCAACTTCCTCCAAAGTATGACCAACGCCATCTTTCAAACCAAAACGCATTTCAATAATTTTTCTCTCGCGCGGTGAAAGATACTGCAACATTTCATGAATATTTTCTTTAAGTAGCTGCCTGTTTGTCGATTCTGAAGGCGATAACGCTTCATCATCTTCGATAAAATCTCCCAACTTGCTGTCTTCCTCAGTACCAACGGGTGCCTCAAGAGAAACGATATCCTGAGAAATTTTCAAAATATGACGCACTTTTTTCATGTCCATATCCATTTCCGCCGCCAATTCTTCAATCAATGGTTCACGTCCCAACTCTTGCACCAATCTTCGCTGCGCATGAGTAAGCTTATTAATGGTTTCCACCATATGCACGGGAATACGAATCGTCCTGGCCTGATCGGCAATCGCACGAGTAATCGCTTGCCTGATCCACCATGTAGCATAAGTGGAAAATTTAAAACCGCGATTTGGATCAAATTTTTCAACAGCTCTAAACAAACCGATATTGCCTTCCTGAATCAAATCCAGGAAAGAAAGACCCCGCCCGATATATTTTTTTGCAATACTGACAACCAAACGCAAATTTGCTTCAGCCAGCTTCGATTTCGCACTTTGATCACCCTTTGCTATCCGTCTGGCCAGATCGACTTCCTGCTTTGCTGTAAGCAAAGGAACACGCCCAATTTCGCATAGATATAAACGAATAGAATCATTGGCGATTTCACGATATTCAGCTTCCTTTTTTGCCTTTGCCGCCTTCCTCGCAGCCACAGTTTTCTTCTTTTTTTTCCTTTTTTTGCCCGCTGCCGATTTATCATCTTCAGCATCTAAACCAACTTCTTCTTCCTCAACAGCCGCAACCGTCTCCTGTATCATGGTAACATCATCAAGCATCATCGAATCCTTGGTATCAATAACTTCGATACCGAGATCCATAAAAAGAGTATAAATCTCGTCAAGCAAAATCAAATCTTTCTCAATATTCGGCATTGCCTTAAGCAATTGCTGCTGTGTCACAAACCCCTGCTGTCTGCCTTTTTTCACCAAACCCCGAACTTCTTTGGGAAATTTCTCCAAATCCTCATCCGTAGGTTGGGAAATGAACTTGGTTGTTCTAGCCATAAGTTTAGAATTTAGCTTTTAATAACTGCTTCTGCCTTTCAAAAAGTTCGACTATTTTTTCTTTTTCACCTCTCTGATCGGCTTCCATAATCTGGATTTGTAACTCCTTCAACGCGCTTTTTATCTTTTCCTCTTTGATTCTAAAGGCCAGTTGTTTTACATACTCTACAATGGCAACGTCTGAAAAATTGCTACAGTTATCATCTCCAAATAAAACGAGAATATCTATTTTTTGCCTTTCTTCAGAAGAAAAATCCGCTTCAAAATCCCAACTTCCATTGAGCAATCGCGCCTCATTATACTGAGCAAGGATTTGTTTGTAAATAGATTTGCAGTCTTCGTCAAGTATTTCAAAATCAACAATTTCAGCAAATTTTCCAAACAAAGCAGGATAGGCCAAAAGAACGGCCAAAACAGTTTGAGAAAAGGTAAATTTCATTTTGCCGCCATCGTTTTGCGAGAATTTATTTACCGGATGATCTGCAGGTAAATCAAAATTATTGATCTCGTCCTGAATCGCGCGCTCGCTTAAATCAAGCTCGCGCGCCAAAAATTTCACATAAAAATCCTGCCCGGCAGTACTCAAGCGCTTGTAAAAAGGTAAAACTTCGGAAAGTATTTTATTTTTTCCGCTAAAATCACGATTTTCATTTGCTTTCAAAACCTTCAACAAATAAAACTCCATAAAATCTACAGCACTCTTTGAAAGTGCGGCAAAAGCCTCTCCGCCATGCGCAACCACAAATTCCGCCGGATCTTTCTCTTTTTCAAATGCAAAAGTTTTCATTGTCATACCCAGTTCCATAATCAGCGCAAAAGCCCTTTTTGTCGCCTCCAATCCTGCTTCATCACTATCAAAACAGCTAACGGAATTCCTCGTTAACCTGGAAAGCATCTTTACCTGTTCCTTTGTCAAAGCCGTCCCGGAAGTTGCCACCACATTTTTTACTCCCTCCTGAAACGGCAAAACCATATCAAAATATCCCTCAACCAGGATCACTTCATCATGCTCCTTGATATATTTCTTGGCACTGGATAAGCCAAACAGCACTTTGCTTTTGCTATAAATAACATTTTCCGCGGAATTCAAATATTTTGGCATCTGATCAGCCTTCAAAGCTCTACCCCCAAAACCGCAAATATTTCCAAGATAGTCGCAAATTGGAAAAATCAGGCGGGCACGATACTTATCGTAAACCTGATCAGCCGCCAGATTTTTCGCTGACACAAGACCGCTTTTGACCAAAGTACTCTGATGAATACCTTTTTTCAGCAGCGAAGGATAAAGACCGTCATATTTATCCGGAGCAAAGCCGATTTTAAATTCGCGTATAGTTTCATCTTTCATGCCTCTTCTATGCAAATATTCAAGCACTTTCCTTCCGTCATTCGTCTCCCAAAGCTGTTTTTCAAAAAAGTCCGCCGCCCAAGTATGCGCCTGCAAAAATTCATCTTTTTCACTTTTATTTTCCTTTTTCAAATTTTGTTTTTCAATTTTCACACCCGCCCTCTCGGCCAAAACTTCCAAAGCCTCAGGAAAAGTAATTCCCTCAAGTTCCTGGATAAAAGTAAAAATATCCCCGCCCTTATTACAGCCAAAACAATGACAAATCTGCTTTTCCGGACTGACAATAAAACTCGGAGTTTTCTCGCCATGAAAAGGACACAGCCCCTTAAAATTCCGACCGGCTTTTTTTAGCTGCACATATTGCGAAACAACCTCAAATATCCCCAACCGCCCCTTAATTTCTTCCACATAATCCTGCATATATATGTACCTTTAAGAACTCTGATGTTATAGCTAAAAAGGAGCAAGAAATAAACATTGCCCTGTTGACAAAAATGGGGCACGTGGTGTATGGTCGCCCAAGGTCAACTAACCGAACCTATATGAGCGAAGGATATCAAAAACCCGCCACACCGGAAATTCAGGAAGAATATTTGGAAAAAGCACGACAGATTTTGGCCGAACCTGAAAGCGACAAAAGGAGACGACTGATCGCCATATTGGACACACCGGGCACCGGCACCGATGCCGACACTCCAGAACCTGCCGTCGAAACTGATACAACAGTGGCACGCGCTGTCGGCCAGCAAACACGGGAAGATGCACAAGAAGCCGTAAAACCACGTATTACAATACTGGGAAGAGACTTTACCGATGTAAAGTACACTGAAAGAAATCAAAAAGCACCTGAACCTGTTACGAGCTACACGCCCGGAAAGGATGTTTATGTAAAAGATAAGCCACTCCATACCGCAATATCAAACCTCGCCGCTAGGTTGCGGCAAGGAGAAATTACTTTTGATGATAAAATTGACAACCTCAAATTTCACTTCCGTATCTACATATATGGAGACGCGATCTTTGTGCATGCAAGATTCGTCGATCCGACAGATAAAAAAACTTATGAAGCCACGCTCAGTTTACAGCCGCTTAAAAAACTTTCAGATTTTTCGATACATTTAGACCCCGATATTATAAAGATACACAAAGAAAAAAGCACCACCTTAGTAGATATGTGGAAAATCCGCAAAATAAATCCCAATAATCCTTCAGAATATGCCATGGATGATGAAGATAACCCTTTTCGACTGACAACTTCGAACAGACTGCGGTTATTTCAAGGATTCAATTTGGACAAATTTTTGGCGAAAGTCGAAAAGAAACTTCAAGCGAAAGTCTAAAAATCACCATTTTTACCTTTCATTTTAATCAATCCTGCGGCCAATATCGCCACAAAAATCACCAAAGCCGCAATCATGAAAAACTTCTGCTGACCGCTTACCAAATTTACCGCCATCAGTGCCAAAAGCGCAGTGACTATCAAATACAAAATCACCACTTTGCGCTGTGAAAAACCGACATTCATAAATCTATGATGCAGATGCTTCAAGTCGCCTTTCCAGATTTTTTGCCCTGAAAACAATCGACGCAAAACAACCCAAGCCATATCCAAAATCGGCAAGCCCAAAACCAAAAACGCAGTTGCCACTTTTCCGCCGGAAAAAATCGCCAAAGTGGCAAGCACAAAACCTAAAAAAGTACTGCCGCTGTCCCCCATCAAAATTTTTGGTTTGGGAAAATCAAAAATCAGAAAAGCCAAAGAAGTCATCGACAAAATCAGCGCCATCACAGCAACCGGCATTTGAGAAACAAGATCCTGATTTATTTCGGGATTAATACTCAAAAAAAATATGGCAAGACCTCCGATAAAACTAACGCCGGAACTAAGTCCGCCAATGCCATCAACGAAATTCATTGTATTTACAATTGTCATCACCCAAAAAACCGTAAACAAAGCAGCCAAAACAGGAACATATCCCCACATTACACTGGCAAAATCTACGACTCCGAAAAATGGCAGATTGATCGAAAAAATATAAATACCGAAGTAAACCAAAATGCTCGCCGCAAAAAACTGCACAAAAAGCCTGATCAAAGGACTCAAAGAAAAATAGTCATCCAAAAAACCCAAAAGAGCAATGATAAAAGATCCGATTAGCAAACCCACAACCATTTTTGAAAAAGGAACAAACAAAATCACGCCAATGAAAAAAGTCAAAAATATCACTACTCCGCCATAGTAAGGAATCGGCGCTCTCTTCAAACCATATTTTTCCGGACGATCCAAAAGTTTCATTTTTGGAAAAATTTTGACAGCCAAAAAAGTCAAAGCAAGACCCAAAATAAAAACAACTACGGCAATTAAATAAAAATTAATCATGATGTATAACTTTTCGATATTTTACGCCGGAATCAGCATTTTCCAAAACTCCAACAAGGCGATTTTCATAAAAAGCCATCGCAAAACATCCTTGCTCAATTTTTTTGTTCTTTAAAATCTTACCATCTCTCAATAAATCGAATTCATCGCTATTTAAAGTTAAAAATTGGAAATGCCGCGCAACATACTCCAGTGATACAATTTTTTGCACATCAATATTGTCCAAACTAACGGCATCCTGAACGGAAAAATCATCAATCATAGTACGTCGCAATTCCTTTACATATGCACCACATGAAAGCTTCTGCCCTAAGTCATGAATCAGTGATCTTACATAAGTTCCGCTACTGCACTTAATGCGAAAAGAGGCGGTAGGAAAAGTAAAATCAAGTAAATCAAAGGAAAAAATTGTCACTTCGCGCTTTGACAAATTCACTTCCTCCCCCGCTCTTGCACGATCACTTGCCCTCCTGCCTTGCACTTTCAAAGCGGAAAATTTCGGAGGCACCTGCAATATTTCACCTAAAAAATTTTCTGAAATGATTTTCGGCAATTTTTTCAAAATTCCATCAAAATTTTTCTTATTCAAATCTTTCAGAGGAGTGATTTTGCCATCCTCATCATAAGTATCGGAAACAGCCCCAAAATAAGCCAAAACCTCATACTCTTTGTCACAACCTATTAAAAATTCCAAAAGTTTGCAGCCTTCCCCTACTCCCACAATCAAAAGACCTGTGGCCAAACGATCAAGAGTGCCGCTATGACCAACTTTAATAGAAGATGGCTTTAATCCTTTGCTAAAAGCCAAGCGTTTTCTCAACTCTTTTACAACTTCAAAGGAAGTCATTCCCCTTGGCTTATCGACGAGAAAAAATCCATTAAGCATATAAAAATAAGGAAATGCTAAAAATCATTTAGTGCAAGGAAACAAGGAGCTTGTGACGGAGCTGTACGGCCTTTGTACAGCGAGGAGAAAGCGACGAAGTTGACACAGCAATAAATGATTTTTAGCATTTCCTAGAGTTGCAGTTTAAATTCACGCTTTATCAATTCCCCGATCACCTTTTTATCATTCCACGGAATTTTTCCTTCTTTGGTAATTATAATTTCCTCACAACCTTTTCCTGCAACAACCACCGTATCCTGCTCCTTCGCCATCATCAAAGCCAGACGAATCGCCTCCCTGCGATCAGGGATTTTCCAAAAATTATGCCCTTCCTTTCTCGGCACACCGGAAGCGATTTGATCAACAATCTGCCATTCGTCCTCCATATACGGATCATCATTTGTCAAAATAATATAATCGGCAAATTCGTTGGCCATTTGTCCCATACTGGGCCTTTTGCTCTTGTCTCTGCCACCCCCTGTCGCTCCAAAAACGACAAAAAGATTCCCTGAAGTCAATTTTCTATATAGCTCAAACAAACTATTCAAAGCCTCCGGAGTATGTGCGTAATCAACAATCACATTAAAATCCTGCCCAAAATCCACCTGTTCAAATCTTCCAGGAACGGATTGACTCTCGGAAATAGCTTTTCTGATAATCTCAAGATCAATACCAAGCGAAAGAGCGCAAGCGGCAGCACACAAAGCGTTATAGATATTAAATTCACCAGGCAATTTTACGGACATTTCAACCACATTATTTGGCACATGCATGCTAAAAGTTGAACCGGCTGATTTTTTTTCCACATTTGACGCATAAATAGTGCCGGATTTCACACCATAAGTGATTTTTCGATCGGCAACAAATTGATTGAAATAATTATAATATTGGCTATCCGCATTCAAAATCAGCATTTTCGGCACACCGGGTTTACGTCCGCCATTGGAAACTTTTTTAAACAATTTCGCTTTTGAATTTAAGTAAGCATTAAAATTTCCATGATATTCAATATGTTCCGGTTCAATATTTGTAATCACGGCCATATCAAAATTAATCCCAAAAATTCTGGATTGATCGATAGCATGTGAAGTGACTTCCAGAACGGCATATTGGCATTTTTCATTCAAAGCGCGCCGCAAAAATTTCTGCAGCATAAAAGGACTCATGGTCGTCTGTTTTGTTGGATTTCCCCATTTTTCATCGCCAATCTGAAAATTTATTGATGAAGTCATCGCGACTTTATATGAAGCGGCAGCCAAAATATTGGTTATGAAATTCACAGTAGTCGTTTTGCCATTTGTACCAGTCACACCGATCACGACCATCTTGCTTGCCGGAAAACCATAAACCACAGCTGCAAAAAATGCCAAAACCTTATGATACAAAAGTCGAAGCGGATGCCTTTCCGGAATTAATCTGCGCAAGTAATCAAGCATATTTAGTGGCATTATACCAATTTCTTACAAATTCAACATCCCGTGCTATTTGCTCCCTTAATGCGGTGATATTGGGGAATTTTTTTATTTCACGAATTTTCACAAAAAGCTCAACTTCACAAAAATCAGCATCTCCATCCCATCCTAGCACATGAATTTCGCACAATTTCTCATCGTCGATAGTTTGGCGTTTCCCAAGATTTATTGCCGCCGGATAAAATTCACCAGCTATCTTGATTCTACCTGCAAAAACACCGGTCATTGAGCCATCATAAGCCAAATTCAAAGTCGGAAAGCCAAATTGCTTCCCCAATCCCCTACCTTTCAAAACTTTTCCTTGCAGTGAAAGTAGCATAATTGGATACTTACAATAATAAAATCCACAAAAAACATAATGCAAATCGTCAAACTAAACAAATATCTTCTGCTTTTTAATCTTTTCTTTTTACAAGCCTATTTGATCCGCTTCAAAATCGGAAGCTATCCTACAAATCTACAGGAAATTCTCATCGCCATGCAGGTGATAATTTACTTCCTCAGCGTCCACAAAAGCAAAAAACTCAAAGAATTTTGGCAGGATATAAAAAAATACCGCATTTTAAATTCATTCATATTATTGACACTGATCTCAATTTTACTGGTTCCGATTTTCGATTACATCACCTTCGTGCGACATTTGAAATTTTTATTTTTTGGAGGAATTTTCGTTTTCATTTTTCTAGAAACTTTTCACAAAGAAAAATATATCGGCGCTCTAAAAATCGCCGGTTACGGCGCAGTCTTTTTCGGCTTATTTTCAAGCATTTACAACTTACTCGGCTTCAATGTAACACACGATGAAAGGCTTTTGGGGCCAATGGACAGCGCAGTTTATCTCGCATATTTTTTGGCACCGTTTTTTATACTTTTTGCCATAGAATATTTGAAAAACCGCAAAAAATCGGACATCATTTTTGCCATAATCTTATTACTACTAATTTTTGCGACACGCTCAATGGGCGCTTTGTTGGGAAGTTTTTTGATAATGGCAATTTATTTCTGGAAAAAGTATAAATTTTCCGCAAAACAAAATAAAAAAATTCTCATTGGGATTTCTTCAGTCGGCATCATTTTATTCAGCGTGATTTTTTTCACCAAAATTCTGCCGACTTTCACGACCAATTATTCCAGTCTGGATGAACGGGGAGAAATCTGGCTCACTTCTTTGCATTTACTCAAAGATCCTGGAAATCTATTTTTCGGCTTGGGATACGGACAATTCCAGTATCACTATTTGCAAAACGCACAGGAAATCTTGGGACAACCACCTCTCGATCTTTATGTTTTACAACCGCATAACATATTTTTGCTCTTCATTTTTCAATACGGAATTTTGGGATTACTGCTTATTTTTCTGATCATTTATAAAACAATCAAACGCCTGGACTATTTAAACAACACGGAAGTTTTCATGCTCCTGTATTTTTTAATTCACGGAATCATCGACACGCCGATTTTCAAAAATGATCTTTTACTCCTTTTTATTCTGCTTGCTGAAATCGGACTAACACTGCATCACAACCCTGAAACCAAGTCCATCAAAACAGCATAAGGATCATCAGCTTTTGTAACTCCGGAAGCCAAAAGAACACCGCAAGCTCCAAGTGAAATCGCAATCTTCACGTCCTCTGAATTTTTCACTCCCGCTCCAACCAAAACTCGATTTTCACCGATATTTTTTACCGCTTCTTCAATAATCTTTGGCTCCGCTTTTGAAACGGAAATATCCCCACCAATAAGTTCCGGAGGCTCAACTGCAATCAAATCGGGATTGAAAATCAAAATTTCAGAAGCCTTTGAAACAGTATTTGCGCATACAACAGTAAAAAGGCCGACTTCTCGAGCTTTCTGAATAGTCTTTGCCAAAACATCATCTGAAAGCTGACATTCTGCATGATTGAGTAATGTGCCATAAGCACCCATTTCCTTCACCAATTCCGGCAAAATATGGCCTGTATGATTTCCATAACTCACAGGATCAATGTGCTGAGAAAAAACCGGTATTGAAACTTCTTTACAAACTGCAGCCAAATCCAAAGCATTAACCGCAATCCCCAAAGAAACTCCAACTTCATCAGCTACTTTTTGATGAACCCTTGCAAGTTCAACAGCAGCATCACCAGTAGCACGTTCATAGAGCTTGAAATTGACGAGAATCAAAGGAAGTTTCATGGGTCAAAATATAACCAAGTTTATCCTCAAAATGAATTGACGAAATTGGCCGAATTTGTTATAATTCTAGGAAAATTTAAAACAAAAACAAATGGGTGACACACCGGAAAATGCTCCACACGGAGAACGCCGCGGACCTGAAGACGAAGAAAGAGCGCCTGAAAGAGGACCCGAAGATCAGGAAAAAGCCCGCGGACAGGTGAAAAAAAAAGGGGAAGACGCACGACACGAAGCGCAGGAAAAAAACGATCTGGACCATTCCAAAGAAGCTTTGGAAAAAGCTTTGGGCGAAGGTTTTAAATTTACCAGAGAAATGTTCGGACAGGGCGTAAACGCACAAAGAATCTTCCACCTCAGTAAAAATGGCAGCGAAGCGATCAATGGCAAAAATTACATTGCAATTTTCAACAATGAAAATCCTAACAAATTCAACCTTTGCAAAATCGAGATCGACGACATGGGCATTGGAATGACACTTTTAAAACAAAGCGGCGAAATAGAAATCGATGACCTTGAAAGCACCGAAATTTACGGTGAAATTACAGGCAAACCGGTCAAACAGGGCAAATACGATCCATACAAAAGAACACTTTTTGATGCGCCTGGAGAAAAAATGCCAAGCAGGGAACCATCAGCAACTCCTCCCGCAGAACCCGCCGCCCCCGCAGCAGACCCAAGCACTGAGCCAACAGCGCCCGCAACTCCTCCCGTCAAACCGGAAGATACCCCTAAAAAACCACTCACTCCAAAAGAAACAATTAATCTTCGCGAACCATACGTCAATCGCATCCAGATCGAACTTCAAAAAATCGCCACAGAAGTGGGCAACAGTGAAAAAGGCCGTGAAAGAGATGTCAAAATCGACACTTCGAAAATTCCTTATGCAATTTTCGTTGACGGCAAAAAAACAAGTTATGTTATCGACATCTCGGTAAGTGCTGATTTAAGCTCACCTGAAAAATTCAAAAACACTCTGGCAATCAAAAAACCTGGCGAACAAAGTCCATACAGATCACTGGAAGAATGGCAAAAAACCTCATATTTCAAAGAACAATTCAAACTGGCAATCGCCGAAGTCCCTAACGAAAAATCAGTCGCAAATCTTGAAGAAAGTCTGCAAAAACTGCGCGAAATAGGGCTGACGATAAGCAAACCGGAAAAAGTTGAAAAATTATCTGTTCACCAGTTCGACGGTTTTGCGGAAACAACAAGCAGCCTGATCCTCGCTATTCAAACAGGACCAGACGCTTACAGCATTTTATCCGCACTGGACAATGCAGATACTGTATTCATGGCGCTAATCGCCGGAACCGAAATCAAAGAACTTCAAATCACAAAACCAATTGCATTTACCTGGACAGAAAGCGCGCCGACGGATAAAGAAGCAGCGCTAAAAGCAATCATCGAATACAAAAAACAACAGTTTGGTGAAAAATCGCCGGAATTCATTACATTTATGGACAAAACCTCAAGTAAAGATATCGAAGACAAATACCAAAAATATGACGAAAAACAAAAAGCAGTTTATAGGCAAAATTATAAACAATTGAGCGAAAAAACCTATCTGCTCGATGAAAGAATCGATGATTTAAGCGAAGAAGATATTGCTAAAGTTTTTGAAAATATCGACGGATCATTTGAAGTAATAGAAATTTTGGGGAAATCTCCATTTGGCATTGATGAAACCAAAGCGGGAAAAATCGCTGCCGCAATAATTTCCGAAGGCGATAATAAAGAAGTGGAATTTGAAGATATTTTCGAAATCATGGAAGGATTTCCAATGATTGACAAAAAAATCATCCCTCTGAAATATCTAAAAGACGCGGATGATTTCATGGAAGAATATGAAAGATTACGCGCAAATGCCATTAATCTAAGCAAGGAAGATTTAAACAGACTGCATGCGATGGGCGAACTTATTCTGATTCCATGTTTCCAGTTACTTGATGCCATGTCAAAATTAAACCTCAGACATGGAGCAAAAATCGATCGTGTTATCAAAGGAAGCAAAGGAGCAACAGTAAGATACGGAGAAAAAGAAGGCCGCGTAGTTTATGGCAATGAAAGTTATACGCCTGAAAAAGCGGAAGAATTGCCGCAGGATCAAAAAGAAATCCTGGAAGGCTTAAGAAAACTTTGTTTCTACAGCGAAAGATCGGCTACTTTTTGGGAAACGATTTTGGCTTCATTTTCACGCGACAGCGTCACGGGAAAATTTTACATGAGCGATATGGATGGCCAAAAATATCAAGTGGATGAAGGTCTGCTTAGAAGATACAACGATCCTGAAGCGGTTTTGGCAATTTTGACCAATCGCCGCGAACCAAATCCCTTATATAGCGGAGAGCCCAAACGCTACAATGAGCAGGCGGTAACCGCTGAAATCAATCGCCTGATGAAGCTCGGTTTGGCCAATGAACTACTGCAAAAATCAAGCGAAGATACAAGTATCCAACTGATTCTTCAAGGTCCCGAATTCAAAGCGCTTTACGAAAGATACCAGATCAAAAGCATCACGGATTACAATAATTTCACTGAAGAACAGATGCTCGCCTTCCAAAGAGGATTTTTGATCGACGAAGGCGCACGTTTTGACAGCCAGGTCGATCGCGGCATCGATGCATTAACAAAAGAACCGAAATACCGACAGATCGTTGAGCAATGTTTAAGTGCCAATGTACCAAAAGCACAAATCCTGAAAATTCAAGAGCGAATGGCTGCAATGGGCGCTTTTGTTTTTGAAAATGGAAAATTTAAAGGCGGCGCATTGGGAATTCCAATCGATATCGGTGACAATTTCAAATTTATTCTCACAGCCGGTGGCATCAATAATCCCGACGGTTCAACGAATTTTATCGGCTCGATCGGATTCGGAATCAAAATCTACAATGACGATAACTTCAGCGCCAACATTGGTTTCAATGTAGACATTTCAGGTGCGAGCTTGGGAGCAAGCCAAACCGTTAAAACACCTTATGTTAACATCAGTTTCTTCGAAGGTCTCCGCTGGTCATTTGCGAGTGCCATCCCGACAATAGGAGGCGGCATGAGCATTACAAAAAACACACAGGCAAGCTACGAACGCCAGCTTGAAGAAGCCAAGGGTAAAACAAATTATCAGGCCGTCTGGGAAAAATGGCGAAAAAATCCCGGACTTTCAGTGGAAGAAAGATACGCAATGCTCAAAGAAATTCCGGCCATCTGGAATACAATACAACCTCTACAGGAAGCTTTCGGTCTGAGCAATGCCGATGTAATTCAAATGGTCAAAGGCATCGAAGCAGAAATTACATCAAAAGTTCTCGATGACCTGCACAACGGCTTAATCGATCTGCCACTGCTTAATCTTGTAACTGAAGTGGGTTTTGTAATGGTCGGCCCAATCCCCGTACCGGTCATCGGCTTCCGCATAGGTTCCGCAAAAGTCTACATACCAAACAGACAGGCCATAGCCAGAATGCGCGGTGAAATGTCTGACGCAGAAATGACGCAAAGACTGGAACAAGCGGTAAAAGAACTGGAAAGCGGCAAACATATCGAAGGATTCATAAATAAAACACCGGATCTTGCATATGATGCGGAAGGAAATCTCATGATCCGCTTAAATGAAGGAGAGCTGAACATCGACCACTGGCGCACCGATCCGGAAAAATACAATGAAAAAATGCAGGCTGCGGAAATTCAACTGGAAACTGTCGGCTATATCAAAGGAAATCCGGTTGTAAAATTAAATATCCACAACCTGGATGACAAAGATACGCAAATTTTAATGGATCCGGCGCTAAAAGATCTCACTATCGGAGTGGGCAGAGACGCAATATTTCTTGCAGGCGATATCAGTGGTCTCATCATAACCAGAGAAAGATTTTTCTATCCGAAAAAACCAAATGATGCAAGAGCTTACGTACAGGATCGCATAGTAATACGCAAACGTTCCTCAGTTCGCGGGCAGCGCGATGCAACCTGGATGCAAAAATACTCCACAAGAGTGATCCAGAGACTCAACAATCAAAGTTCATTCAAAGTTCATAGCGGTAACGCAGCCGGAAGAGGCATGGACAGTAATATTATAGATTTAACCAGAGAAGGGGAAGGATTTAGCAAAATGGAAGCAATGCTTGAAGAAAGGCGTATGGAAAAACCGGTTACTGATAAAGAAATCGCAACAATCAAAGGCGAAATCCAGGAACGAAGAAAAGCGCTAAAAGCAATTGAAGACGGTCAATACGAAAAACAAGAGGTTGATCCGGAACTTTTCAATACTCTGGACAAACTCTATAAAAAGCCTTCTTTTAAACGTGAATTTATGAAGCACGTTGGAGAACCGGCAGAGCTTGCAAAACTTCTTGCAAAAACTCCCGAGCTCAAAGATATCGGTGAAAAAGGCCATGAACGCGATTTGAACCTCGCAATGATCTATCTCATAAACAAATGGTTTACCACACTCTATCCACGCCCGCTTGCCGGCAAAGAATTATCAAAGGAACAAATCCGCAGAGGAAATCTCGCAGTTGCCAAGCGCCTTAAACAAAACATAATCCCCTGGGTCAAAAAATACGTTTTCGTACCGGAATTCAGAAAAGCCATCGACAGGATAAATGCTCGCGCAGGCAGCCAGAAAATTAACATGTCAGCAGAGCAGATCGCCTCAATCGTCACCGAAGACCTTTACGGCCTGGGCGAAAAAGGCAAAATCAAACCGGGCAGTCTTCTTGACAAACTTCTTAACGACAAAAATTTCGATTTTAGAAATGTGGAAGCCGTAGGACTGCCAAAAGGCGCCTTCCTTTTTTCAGGCTCACGCATGTTTGACCGCCGCCAGAAGGGAGTCTTTGGACAAACTGTAAGTTACGAAAACATGCCGAAACAGGGGCAGCTGGTACACGACTTCGGCTTTCTCAAAGACACAATCCATCAATACGACCTGAAAGGGCCGCAAAAAGACATAGCCAGAGTGCTTTTGGAAGTAGCCAGTCCGATACCCGAAGACAACGAAAAATTCCTAAATTCACCATTGGCTGTGAAAATCGCCGCCATGAGCGTACATCGTTTATTGGCAGGCGAAAAAGATTACAAACTAATCACCGAGGCTTTCAAAAATCGCGCACTGGCAAATTCAGAACCGCACAAAGGCGCCATCGAACGCTTTAGAAGTCTTGTTAAAGAAATTCGTACAGCAGAAATCGAAGGTAAACCCTATATCAAAGAAATGGGCAACGGCATGAAAGTCATTATCAACATGGGAGTACAAATTGTCGCAGGTGGTTATACCAAATGCGGCAACGGAAGTTTCTATCTCCTGGAAAAAGGCGAAGCGGTAGTGAAAAACGAAGAAAACATCGCTCTCTACAGCGAAAATACCGAACAATTAAACTCCGAATTGACCAAGAAATTCTACTCAGTCACAACGGCTTTTGCCTTTACGGAAAAAGAATTGCCACCGCCTGGTAAACCGGGCGAAAAAATTCCGCCTCCAACAATTCCAAAAGGCAAACCACACGAAAAACCCGGCCTAAACCAGCCGGACAGCGGCTATCCAGGTGGCGACATTCCAACCGGCGGCACCATACAGCCCGGACCAACACATGGCAGTGGCAGACCGGACGGAAACATACCTTCAAAATAAAAATTAACAAAAAACATGATGGATAAAACAAAAACAAAACTCATACAAAAAATTCCGCTCCTTGCCCTCATAGGACTGTTGTCGGTGCTGATACCGAGCCGGGCTTTTGCCCACGGACCGGAAACCCACAAAATAAATAATCAATGTAATGCTGAGTATTTTGAAACCTGGTGGGGGGCAGGCCAATGCGATCCAGGGAGTCCAAAGGACATTTCCGGCGGTATTACAAAAGAAAGCAATCCCAGCGGCCTTTGTTATCCATCATTCAACAATTTCATCGACGAAGCGCAAGAAAACGGTCACGGAATGGATCCATATGACAGTTATCCAGCATTATTCAAAGATGAACGAAATTTCTTCAAAGTCAGCAAAATAGATGAAGGAGACGCTTCATTGAATCCTTCAAAATTCAGCGATGACATAACAGTCAAAGATGGAGACACTCTGCTTTTCCTCATTTACATGCACAACGATGGAGACCCATGTTTGAACAAGGACATCACAACAAAAACCGGCAAAGTGAAAGACTGGAACACAACCGCCTACGATGTATCCTTGAGCATCAGCAATTTCATCTTTGGCGAAGCATCAATCAAAGGAAAAACAAAAATGCAGGCCAGTATCAAGGGCTCAAATGTTATCAATGAATTTGGCAAAAAGGGCGAAGTGACAAGCGACGATGTAAACATCTCTCCTGAAAGCGGCGAACTGGAACTAAAATACATTGAAGGTACGGCCGAATATGTCGACATGAGAGACGATCCCGGAAAACTCTGGTGGTATAACAATCATCCGATCGCAAACCCCGCACCGCTATTCGGCACAAAAGGCCTACCCCTTTCAACCGTGCTAGTTAACGGCGAATTCAAAGCCGGCGGCGGACAGGGTATCTATTTTGCATCGGAACCCTATGTTGGAATCGTACGCTTTAAGGTAAAGGTGGAAAAACCCAAACCAAACATCTGTAAAACACTGGAACTCACAGAATCGTATCAGCTCAGCACAGAAGAGCTGAAAAAATACACCGGATCCGAAAAAAACGGCCCGATGTACAAACTTGCAGTCAAAAAATTCACTTTTGAACAATTTCCCTATCCACCATTAACAAAAATCAAATTCACCTCAACCGATCCGAAAGGCAAATTTTGGCTTGTAGACTTCTTTGGAGCAATCAGTCCGCTGAACAAAAACAGCCACGAAGCTTTCATCGATGAGTTTTTGACAAATGCCATGACCAATCAGATTTTCTATACCGGCACAGGCACGGTCACGGCAACTTTGACAAATATTCCCGAAAATCAGGCAAATCCAAACGTTTGTACCGATTCCGTAACTTTTCAGCCACCTACTGAAAAGGAAAAAGTCTGTAAAGAAATTCTAATCGATCATCCAAAAACCATATACACAGGCACAGTTTCCACCTTCAAATCCGAAGCCCGCGATCAAAACGGCGACCAGTTCACAAGCTACATTGAATACTCCGTCGATGAAGGCTACGGCTTATTTTTCACAACCTATCCTTTTGGCTACGATGCAAATAAATCAGAGATGGCTTACGAAGTTAAAGGGGTCACTCCTTACATGCAATTTATATTTAATGCGGCAAATTCGGTACTATTAAATTTTATCGATGAAAAATCCGCTGCACTGCAAAATCTGGCAAAATACACGCAAACATCATTGCTTGCTTTGCCAACTATCACCCTGGATAAGACCATAGACGGCACACCTACCCCTACCCTCGAACAACCGGGCTTCAAAACCGAAGACCTAACTTTATCAATCGAAGAATTACCCTACTCAGACTCAAGCTTAGATAAACCAACCGTAAGCGATGATCCGATGATGCCAACGGGCGAAACTCCCAAAACAGATGGAGATAAGCCAAAAACCGGCATTATCGGTATAGGAGGCACCGGTAGTGAATACGTAGGAACCTTAAGTACATATGAAGACATTTCCGTCAAAAAACCCTTCGATCCAAGAAATGTGGAATTGGCACCGGTATTCTCAGCAAACGATCTTAAAGTACTTCTCCCATACAAAAATCCAAAAAATGAAATCCTGAATCCCAATGGCCAAACAAAAATAGTTGTCGCCCAAGGCACAACAGTATACTTCTACGCTGAAAAAGACGGAGTCAACAAAGTTCATGTAAAAACAATCAACAGTGATGCAAAAGCCTGCAAACGAGATTTTTCCATCGTAAAATCTCCTGTAGTCATCAGAAAGTGCGAAGACATCAAGGTGAATCACAACTCTACAATATTCGAAAAGAAACTTTCAAAATTCTCCGCAAAAGGTATTGAAGAAAAAACGAAGAAGACTTTCAACGGAAAAATCACCTATTCCGTCGCTGAAGGCTACGGCACATTTTACATCTCAAAACCGCAAAATAAAGAAGAAAACACCACGACATTCGTACAAGAATTCACCGGCAAAGTTACCCCACCTGAAGGCGGCAAATTCTGTTCAGACAAAGGAACAGAACAAACAGCTAGAAGTGGCAGCAGCGTAACAGTCGATCCCGGCGAGGAAGTTTATTTTTGGGCTGAAAAACCAGGCAAAGAAGTGATTACCGTAGACACAAACTGCAGTATCACTACAAATTGTGCACGAAAATTCGATATCGCAGAAGTGCCAAAAGTAAATATCTGCGACTCTTTGGCAATTTTGGACAAACCTGCATCGATCAAAGTCGGCCAGGAAGTTACTCTCAAAGTCGGAGCCCGAGATCAGCTCGGCGCTACCGTACCGCAAGACACAAAGCTGATCTGGACTACAGATACGGAAGGTACCATCGCTTTCAAAATGACAACAGATCAAAACGGTACATTGAAAGTCAATTTTTCCGATCAACCGGTGAAATTTTCCGGTTCAAAAAAAGCCGGCGTAATAGAAGTGAGCCTCGATCCGCAGGACAAATATTACAATCCGAAATGCAAAGATTTCATCCCTGTGGTCGAAGAGGAAAAACCGCTTATCTGTACCGATCTTGCACCACCTTTAATCAAAAAGTACCCCTCAAATGAAACCGTTACAAAAATGATGCAGGGAGAAATTTATACCGCAAAAGGCAAACCGACATTTAGCAAACCTTATCCGCAAGCCGAAATTGTTTATAGTATTGATCCGAACATCGGAACTTTTGTTACAATGGGCAATGCCAGTGAAGTTCTGAAAAATGTTATTTTAACCGGCCTCAAGCAAAAACGCGATGAAGGACTCTTGACTTCACAATTTGTCAATCAGTTTTTGGAAGAAATGAACCGCGTCAATCCGGAAATACAAAAAGCTCCGGTAATAAAAGTTAAAGCAAAACCGGATGAAACGGTTTATTTTGTCACTTATAGCGATTCAAATCCCGTAGCCAGAAACACCTTTAGCGCCGAGGTTTACGGCTTCAGCGACATCGCGGCATGTACCGATACTTTCCCTTTGGAAATCGTGCCAAAAGAATGTAAATCGTTACTTATCGAACCGGTAAAGGGCAATTTTGATCCGGCAAACGATCAATACACATCTTTCAGGCTCACCGGCAACTTCAAAAACCACAATGGCACAGTCGATGTGACAACAAATTGCGGCTCTTTAAGCAAAACCGGAAACGATCAAAGCTTCACTGCACAAAACATTTCCTTCTTTTCAAACGAGGTGAAAAATTCAAATGACAATCTAACTTTTTACTACAAAAGCGATGCAGCGTGTACAAATAAAAATATAACTCTAAGTGCGAAAGCCGTCGGCACCGCCGCAGGCATTTGTGAAGACCAACTAAGCAAATTCAAGCCCGGTGAAAAAGAAATCAAATGCGTCGATTTAAATATCATAACGCCGGAATCTCCCTGGATACTGCCAAACACCAATAAACAATTTTTCCAAGCAAAAATAACAACGAATCCAACAGGTGAGGAAAAGAATTTTCATCTGATTTGGAAAGTTACAAATGGAAAGGGTGAGTGGCAAAACGAGGAAACAACCAGCAACGGCCTTAACTGGCTCTTAAATTTTGATGCAAACATAGCAACAGCCATCAAAGTCACTGCCATAGATCTCAATAATAATAAGCAAGAAGTGCCAAATTGTACCGATTCACTAAAAACCAAAAAAGACAAAGAAGAAGGTGAAATAAGCAAAGCTGTTTATGCTGATGGGAATTACAATGCTCCAACAAATCTGTTGAATATCGGTGCCAAAAAGAATGGCAAAAACGAAAACTTAACCTATAAAATCGTTTACACAAACGGTTCAGCAAAAGAAGTTGAAATTCAAGAAACAGCCTTTGAAGCAAATGGTAAAATATTCGGTTCTCTGGATGGTGGAGATCAAGGCACTTTGGACATCAAAGGTATTGCAATCCATATCGATGAAGACAACGCTCCTTATACAATTTTCAAAACAGCCGGATATAAGGACGAAAGTAAAAGCGGCGAAGACAAGAGCTACAATACATTTGGAAATGATCATACCCTTGACGCATACGAAGTAGATTTCAACTGCAATAATGGCAAGCAGTATGGAAAAGTTTGCCTTGAAGGTGATTTCAATCAGATCGAAGATGACTTTAAAGATGGTAAATTTATCAAATTCGAAAATTTGCAAGATGACACAATCATCACTATCAAAGTGCAGGTAGAAAATAATTCGGGAATTTCCGAATCAGTCTGTAAAAACTTAAAAGCTATCAAAGGCTGCGGCGAAAGCTTCGAAAACAAAGCCCAATATCAAGTACCAAAGACTTCAGAAACAGGCAAAGACACGGCCAAAGTAATCGTTATCTGTCCTTTCATCCTTGCCCGTGAAGGCGGAGACGTATTCTTCCATGATGTGGTCGAAACCGGTGTAGACGTAGCCAAATGTGCCAAAGTCAAATCAGCACAGGGCCCGGTTATCACACCGACAAAAGCCAAAACCGGCCAAATCGTAAGTTCCGGTGCCGGCGATGAATTTAAAGACATATTACTGACATTGCCATCACATGACATCTGCAAATACAGCAATCTCGATGTCAACCTCGAAGGCTACAACAATGTCCTTGAAAACTTCTCCAGTACCATCTGCGAACTGAAAGCCGAAGTGGCCAAGGAATGGAAAGAAGCCAATATCGTCAAAGCGATCAATGACAACATCACAAGAATCGCCCGCTTTGGGGAAAATTTGAATGGAGTCCCTACAATAAACAGCATGAACGATCTTGAAAATGTCACAAACAAGCAAAGCGGTGTGTTTGTCAAAGAAGGTGATCTCACAATCGATCTCGATACAAACGAAATTACAGATGTAGACAGTGAAATTCCCGCAGCCCAGACATACATCGTCAAAAACGGCAATCTGACAATCAAATCCAACATCAAATATCGCGCCCTGAAACTTCCTGACGACTTCCTCAATCCAAAAAATATCCCAGCCGCAGCCTTTATCGTCATTGACGGAAATATCATTATTGAAGATGGCGTGACTCAAATCGATGGTGTCCTGATGGCTGTTAATACAGATCCGGCAGCAGATTCAAGCAAGGGCAAAATTACTAACAAATCAAACGACAGAGGCCAAGATACAACAAGCAATCGGCAGTTAACCATCAACGGAAACCTGATCGGAAATGTTTATGAGCTGTTCAAGAGCCGCATCTTCGTCGGGGATCCTGAAAAAGATGAAGGTTCAGTTACTATCCGTTATGACGAGCGCATCATGCTAAACACTCCTCCGGGTCTAAGCGAACTGATAAACCTCAAACAAACCATTGTGCCGAATTAAAAAAACAGCATTGCATAGAAAATAGAAAAAGGACTCCTGCATAAAACATGGGAGTCCTTTTCACTTGCGCCTGTACTTTTTATACAATTCGTCAATTTTTCTAACTTTCGCACTCTGAATAAAGCCGTTTTCACTACACCTCGCGCTGCAATCCAAGACCGACCCATTCGGTACACCGCTGCTCAAAGCTCCGCCGCTCAAAACAAACTCCCACTCCTCGACCGGCCCGTTTTCGTTTGCCACAAGCTCATTGTGCATAAATTCATGGTGACTTTTGCAAAGAGGTCTAAGTGATTTGTGCGATCTGCTAATGGCAAAACGTTCGGGATGATGAAGGACATCGGCAGGAAGATTGCAATTCGGATAGGCGCATTTTCCGCCGGTTTCGGATAAAGCTTCTCGTTTGCGGGCGGCACTGACAGTGCGGGACACAGTTTTTTCGGCTTTCTTTTGGGATTTCTTGTTCTGAAAAGTATCCCCGGGGACAGAAACTCGGCTCTGCCGAGTTTCCCTGCCCTTGTTCTCACTGTGATTGCAACCAACTCCTGCCATTGCCACCTCCAAAATCTTTTCCATCACTTCTTGATTCTGCAAATTTTTACCCATTTTCCTTTTCAATTGCAGAAATTTCAGCGTCATTTTTTCATCAAGTTCAAACTTGATTTTCACAGGCACAGCCTTACATTTGGCAATTTCGCCATTCGCCGCACCATCACCACCGACCACGCCACCTACAAAACTCATCTGCCGCGCATCCTCACCGCATCCACCCATCGCCGCCCGTTTCGCCCTGATCTCCTTCGCCATTTGTTCAACACCAGGCTTACTCATGCCCCTAAGCTTATCGACCAGTGCTTGTTCATTTTCCTTCGTTACCACTCCCGCCAAAAGTGCCACTTTATGCACTCCTTCGGTCAAAATTGCCTCTCTCAAAATCGGCTTATCTTCAAGCCTTTTTTCCAGTCGCAATCTCTTCAAAACTACGCCTTTACTCAATCCTCCAAATCTTCCCGCATATTCCACAATTGTCGCTGAATATTCTCGATAGATACCACTTTTGAAAATTTCCGGAAGCAGCATCAGAAGCTCTCTAGTAAGCCGATTTCTGGAAATGCCGAGTTTGACAAATTG
>JACQRJ010000033.1 GCA_016206505.1 Candidatus Peregrinibacteria bacterium
GCCTTGGACCATATAAAATGACCGCTTTACTTGAGTTTTTGATCTTTTCTATTAGCTTTTCGGCGATTATACGAGGAATAAGCATATTCAAGGTTAAACTAAATTTATTTTATACCGCTAAGGCCGATAAGTCAAATTAGCGCGAATTGGGACGGTCGATGTGCTAAAATAGCGTTAATTTGGACGGTGGAGGGATAACGGGAACGGCGGGGAAAAATTTGACATTTTTTTAGCATGTCCCTATGGACTTTTGGCTATTTTCTATTTACTAAATATAAATTATCCGATAAAATGGATTTATGAGCATAATTAGAGACATAACGGTAAAAGCGCAAAAATATTTGAGTAGTGACGAAATCCTGCTTTTTGTTGGAGCGAGACAAGTCGGAAAAACCACTATTCTAAAGCAGATTCAGGGTCAAATACAATTAAAGCAGACAGATAAAACCGTGTATTTTTTGAATCTGGAAGATCCTCAATATCTGGAACTTTTGAACGAGTCACCAAAGAATCTTTTTAAAATTTTCACCATAGATTTGACCAATAAAACTTTCCTCTTTCTGGATGAGATACAATATCTGGAAAATCCTTCAAATTTTCTTAAATTTTTTTACGACGAATATAAGGGCAAGATTAAAATTTTGGCCTCGGGCTCATCGGCTTTCTACATAGACAAAAAATTCAATGATTCCCTGGCCGGCAGAAAGAGAATATTTAATGTTTACACTTTATCTTTCAGGGAATTTTTGCGTTTCAAAGGGGAAGAAGATTTAGCACAGAAAGACTTCAAAAAGCACAGTCTCTCCGAAGAAGAAAAAATAGCTATTTATTATAACGAATATCTGATTTATGGCGGTTATCCAAGGGTGGTATTGGTTCCTATTGAAGAAAAAATCAATGAACTGAGAGAAATCGCTTTTTCCTATATAAAAAAAGATATTTATGAGGCAAATATCCGACAGGAAGATGTTTTTTACAGGCTCTTCAAAATTCTCGCCTCGCAAGTAGGTAATTTATTAAATAGCCACGAGCTTGCCCTTACTCTGGGGGTGTCGAAAACAGCGATTGATAATTATCTCTATGTGATGAGTAAATCTTTTCATATACAATTGATCAGGCCTTTTTTCCAGAATATCCGCAAGGAGCTTACAAAGATGCCAAAAGTTTATTTTTCCGATCTTGGGTTGCGCAATTTTTTTGTCAATAATTTTGACGGCATGGAGGCTAGGAATGATAAGGGTGCTCTACTTGAAAATGGATTTTTCAGACAATTGCTGGAAAATTATGAAATTGATGATATAAATTTTTGGCGTACCACTTCCCAAAATGAGGTTGATTTCGTTACAGGGGGAAAGATGGCTTTTGAGGTAAAAACCGGTCTTTTGAAAGGGCAAAAAAGTAAATACAAAATTTTCGTAAAGGCCTATCCCGAAATTCCACTGTCATTTGTAACTCTGGATAATAAATCGGCAAAAATTGGGAATTTTCCGATTTTGAAGCCCTGGGAAGTGTAGATTTTCTTTCTGACATTTCTTCGCAAGTCTTTTTAGCTGCTTCGCAAAGTGATTACTTATCGAATGATAAGCTTAATTTGCTCTTTTGATCGAGCTTTTTCAAAACTTCCCCGAGTTCGTTGGCGGCTTTTTCAAAACGCTTCTCTTCCGGAGTTTTGTGATATTTGTAAAACTTGATCAGAAAGCGAAAAAACTCAGCCTTGCTGGTATATCCTTCCGCCTTCATCATTTCTTCCACTTCAGTTCCCTGCGTATCGTTAATTTTGAAAAATACCGTAGTCATAGTGATTATTTAGCAAATACATAGCAATTGTATAGGAAATCACTAAGTATTTCAATGTGAACTGTTCCGCTCCTGAAGCTGGGTGGGTGGTAAATGATCGTGAGGGCATTTTTAAACTTACTAAGTACAAATTATTCGATAAAATGGATTTAACAGATGGTTTTTGGGGATTGATAATTGGGCAGCTCATTTTTTGAGGCCGAATAATTCCCTGAAGGCTTTTCTTACAAAGTGAAATGGCTCGTTTTCGAGTCGCTTCAACTCTTCAAATTTCATTTCTTCTGCTGCTCTTTTCCTTGCATCTTCCACTGATCTTATTCTCCTTTCTGCATCGTCGCGTACAGTTTGTGCCCAACTTGCTTTCTGAAAGTCATGAAAATGGGCAATTATTGTCTCCGGATTTTGTGCGCAAATAGTAAGTACTATTCTCTTTGTCTCAGGCTCTTCGGCATATCTACTCAATGTTTGCCAGCTATAGTAAACATTGCGAGGATTTCTAGTCTTACGGTGACCAGTCAAGCATTCACCGGCTTGGTGAATTGCGGCTGCTATTTCTGCATCCTCCGCTCTCCTTGCTTCTTTGTCTGCTTGCCTATCTCTTTCAACTCTCTTTGCCTCGGCAGCTTGCCTTTCCTCTTCTTCAAGCCTCCTTTTCTCTGCTGCTCGCCTCTCTCTTTCAAGTCGCCTTGCTTCTTCAAGTATCCTATCATGTTCAGCGTCTCTCGCCTTTTCTTCCCGTTTGGCTCCTTCGGCGAGGTCGTGGATTTCTTGCGCCCAGGGCTGATATTTGTATAAATCGTAGTATTCGAGAGCAGGTTGATAGTCTGTCCGGGCTGCCCTTTCTGCGACTGCTTTTGCCCATGGCTGATATTCGTAATTTTCTATTCCCGCAAAGACATCCCGAGGATTTTCTTCGGCTATTTGAAGCATGATTTGGAATGCCCAAGGCATTTCGCAGTAATCGGGAAGGTAATCAATAGCGTCTTCAGGTAGCCATTTTGCTATCATGCTGACAATTCGTGCAGCCCACTTTTCGCCTTTGATTTTTGCTATATTTCCGAGCACTGCGAGTGGAGCTCTGGTGACAGCTTTGAACATCACTTCCTCTGCCCATGGGGCATTTTTGAAATGTAAATATGTCTCTATGGTGGCATCAGCGTGCGTTCTGTCGATGTCCGCTATTTCCAAAGCGACTTCAGCGGCAAGAGGATGGTCGCTATATTTGTTCAAAACTCCAAATGCTGCTCTGATTTGTTCAATTTCAGCCTTCTTTTCTTTTATATCTCGCTGCACCTGCCTTATCTCCGCCTTTATTCTTCGCTTTTCTTCCGCATCAATAGCATCTGCGCCTTCCATCCTTGCGATTTCCTCAGCGATATCTACACACAGCTCTTTTACAATCGTGTCTATTCCATCACTGGCGGTAACTTCGATTTGTAATTCCGGAGTGGGCTGCGCAATTCGCATTTTTCCCGTTTTAAATACGCCATATTTGGCATCGGATCTCCCCTCAAATACATTGTCAACATTGATCCTCACCTGGAAAGTGACATTTGGAATCGCAATGCCAATATCATCTTCAATATCCAGCTCTACAAGTGCAGCCTCCAGCTCAAGCGCTATCTCGTGTTGAGGACTGATGCTTGGCCTTGCTAAGCCGATTTTTATTTCTTTCGTCGTCATAATTGTCAAAGTTTATCAGTTAGCCAGCTAAAATCTGTTGGGTATGTTCTACGAATTATTTCGAAGAGTTCTTCCGCTTTTGTTCCGAAGATTCCTGCCAATTTTCGCTTAATTTTGCCGTGCGCTCTGGTACGAAAAGCAGGGTCGGTATCGGCGCCAAGTTTAAATGCCTTGTAAACTTTGCCTGAGGGGATGCCCTTCAAATTAATTGCTATAGAGCTGATTGTGTACCATTCCAAATGCGGTCTTTCCTTCCCGCTTTCAATTTCGGCAAGAATCAGATTTACAATTTGCGGCATTACAGACTGAAAAGTTTTGTCTTCCCAAAAGCGGCATTGATCTAAAAAATATGGTCCTTTATCGATAAGGTTCCTAAAACATTTCAAAGCCATGTCGCTATCTCCAATCGACAAGGAAAACCGAGCGATTGCTAAATGCGCTTTAAGCTTGTTTGAATCAGTGTATTTTTCGTTAAATTCTTCATCGAAGGTGCTTTTCAACATTCCTTTTATCGGTTCAAATTCTTCGAAATGTTGCACTTTTGCCACATAGTTCGGATTCTTCGGTATAAGTTCCATTAAAATTTTTAGAGCTTCTTCGTACAGTTTGAAAGCGGCCAAATATGTGGCCAGGGCAAAATGGCTCTCAAGAAAATCAGGATCTTCATTGATCGCTTCTCTGGCCTGCTCTATGGCTTCCAATAATTTTTCTTCGTACTCTTGCGTTTTGCTTTCTTTGAAATAGACTTTGGATTCGCTGTAATGGAGCCTGGCTAGATTTAATCTTATGACCGCTCGCGTTCTTTTTCGATCATCCGGAACTCTTTTAAGGGCATTTTCAAAATCTTTTTGGGCATTTCCGGCATTGCTTTTTGATGCATGGCAAAGTCCGCGTTGTAAATATGGCCTAAAATCAGCCCGCCATCTATCTATTGATTTGGTAAAGCACTCAATGGCATCGTCAACCTCCCCTATTTTTAGCATAAGCATTGCTTCCCTAAAACTTTCATCCGCGGCGATTTGATCTCTACTTCTGTCTCTTTCTGCCGAGCGTGCTTCTATCTCCAATAGTGAGGCCTTAACCGCTTCAATTACATGAACTATATTTGCCCCTACAATTCCAACAGCTGCTGTTAATCGCTGAAGGGATTCTTCCCTCCTCACGGCACTTTCCAAATGGGCGGTGCCGATTGCTCTTAATGCTTCCAAGCCATAGTTCACTTCTCTGAGTTCATCCACTTGCCGAGCTCCATAGACAGCAACCGTTCTCGTTGCATCGCTTATTTCTTCAAGGAGAAAATTACTCTGTTCTCCAACAGCCAGCATGGCTTCCGACAATTGAAGCTGGAGGAGTCTCACGCCTTGAGCTTCGTCCATTTGTCGAGCCTGAAGCTCTCCAAAATGTCTCGCTGTTGAGCCGAGTCCGGCGATTTCGCTCAAAATTAGGCTTCTTTGGGTTTCCGCTCTTTGAGCCAGGACTGCTGAGAGTGCTGTGTTTTGAGCGGTTGCAGCTGTATTGTCCAATATACCCAATCGGTGCACTTCCGCTCTTTGGGCAAGTGCTGCCGTTGCTTCAGTACTTCTCGCTATCGCCTCTGAGGAAGCTACCAAGTGCGCTCTTTGATCTTCCGCTCTTTGTGCCAATTGTCGTAAATCTTTTTGCACTCCAAGACTTGCTCCCTGCACCGCTAGGCTTGCGCCTTGCACAGCGAGGCTTGAACCTTGAATGCCAGTTGAGACTTTTGCGAGACCAACCAGTTGATCTCCTTGCAAAACACCCGCTCTTGCAAGTCGCATAGCTGCTTCTCTTTGATGAATAGCAATATCTCCTTGCGCCAGGGCCGCGTTGCCCTGAGAAATTTGAGCATCATTTTGGCCTATTATAGTATCCGCCTGTTCATTCAACTCTCGCACACCATAATTCACACCTTCGCCACCGAAGCGTACACTTCGTAGATCTCTTGCAAGGGCATGGTGTAAATCAGGATCAAGTAACTGATGTCTTGCAGAAACTTCAAGAGATCTGAAAGATTCTATTGGTGTAGCCATTTTTCTTCGCAATTCCGCCAGGAAAATCTTCTCAGGCGCCGAAAGTTTTTTTTCTTCTCTTGGATTTGCATTTGTGACCAATCCACTGCGAATTATTCTTATTTTCCACTCGGGCAGAGATCTTTGCAGTTTCATGCTCTGCTCTGAGCTTAGCGCGCCTTTTGCTGCAAGAATTATCATTTCCGCTTCGTCCAATTGACCTCCAGCTATCAACTCGGCTGTGTTTTTTCTTTCTGTCGGTATTCCCACAATACTTCTTCCGGTTGCATCTATTCTGCCGCCAAGACCTTCAAGGCCGGACTGCAATGCCTCTTCAAGTCCTTGTAATCTTCCACTAATTGCCAAATTTCCCAAGACTGCATTTCTTAGCGCATTCTCCGAAGCTTCACGAGTTTTTGCGGCTTCCTGCAAGGCTAAATTGGCTGTAAGATTGCCCTCCCGCTGGTCGGTTTGAAGTCCCTGCAATTCAGTTATCCCTCTTCTGGCAAGCTCATTTCCCCTGATGCCTTCTCTCAATTGCTGTTCACCTCTTGTCAAAGTTGTTGAATAGGGCACGCCTTGAAAAAATTCTTTACTGAGTCCTTCAAGATAGCCGGGGTTTTCTGTAACTTTAGTTGCCATTTGTTTGATGATACCGATTCCAAGAGCTGAACAGTATCACTTATTGATATTTTGTCAATAGCCATTGTCAAAATGCTGCGCTCAAAAGTGTCCCCGGGGATACTTTTTCACCCCAGCACCGCTGCAAAAAATTTCTTCAAAGTAAGGCGATTCAAAATAGAGGTGCGTAGAGTGCCTTTGTTGAAATCGTCCTGGATTTTCCTGTGCTCCTTCTCGGGATAAAAAGATTTTACATGTTCAAGCTCTTTTGCGAGGTCTTCTTTGCTTACTTCTATTTTCTCGGTTTTGAGAATATATTGGATGGCCAGGCGCATTTTTAGGCGGCGCTCAGCTTCCGGACGGTATTTTTTGCGAAGATCGTCCTCTGTAGTCTTGCTCTGCTCAAGAAACTTGGCAAATTCGAAATTTTTGGCGGAAATTTCGTCTTTGACTTCCTGCAAAATGTACTCGGCCTCTTCATCCACAAGATCATCCGGCAGCTCTATATCCGCTTTTTTGATGAGTTCTTCTATGTATTTGGTTTCCCTATCGCGCTGTGCTTTTTCCTCTTTTTGCGCCTGCACATTTTTCTCGATATTTTTGCGGAAATCGGCGACGGATTCCTTTTTGCCTGTAATTTTTTCTACAAATTCATCGTTTATTTCAGGCTCTATAGCCTCTTCCACTCTTTTTACCTCAACTTTGAATTTTAATTTTTTGCCTTGGAAATCTTTTTTGCCATAATCCTTGGGGAAAGTGATGTCAAATTCCTTTTTTTCGTCTTTTTTTAAGCCCACAATCTCATCTTCAAAACCCGGAATCAGTGAATTGCCACCCAAAATTACAGGATGATTTTGGGATTTGGTGCCGGCAACCGCCTTATCATCCTTGTCAAAACCTTCAAAATCCACTTCGACCCTATCCCCCTTTTTGGCTTCCCGCTCAACATCTTTGTAGACTGTTGCGTATTTTTTCATATCCGCGATCACTTCATCGATGTCTTTTTCGGTCACTTTCACCTCCTCCTTCGCAACTTTGATATTTTTGTAATCTTTGATGACGACTTCCGGCATCACGGCTACGGTAGCGGTAAAAGTCAGCGGATTCTCGGAGTCGATTTTCACTTTCGGGCGCGCTGCAATTTGCAAATTTTGATCAATAATCACCTGAGCATAAGCTCTCTGGATAGCCAAATCCTGGGTGTGAGCGTCGATATATTTTTTGTCGATGTGAAGTTCGAGGATATGCGGAGGCACATGTCCAGGGCGGAAACCTTTGACTTTTACGTCGCGGGAAATCTGCTCGCAGGCTCTTTTCTTCGCCAATTCCAGGATTTCTGCCGGAACTTCGATTTTCAGTTCTACAAGCGATTTTGGGAGTTTTTTGAGAGTATGGGTGATTTTGATATTTTTCACTTGATTAATGTGTTAATTATGCTATCTTGAAGAACTCAAAGAGTCTGATATGCAGGTTTGAGTCTGGCAAATTTTACAGGCCGTAAGTAAGTTTGGCAATTGTATTTTAGAGAGATTTACGGTATAATTATCAGATAAAATACGCTTAAACTATGGCAGATCGAGCAGACAATCAGGCGAGATTACAGGATGTTGATGCGGGGCCAGGGGAAGGCGCATTTAAGCAGCTTTTTTTGGCGAGCGGAGGAGCGAATGCGGAAAGAATTGATGTAGATAAAGCGGCAGAGCTGGGAATTTTGGATAAGACGCGGGCGGAGGCCTTGAGAGCTTCTGCACTTGATGATGAGTTTAAAAGAGTTTATGCAGCGGAAAAGGCCGGAAATGCGACTGAAAGGGTCAGGAGAACACCTGTGAAAGTGTTTATTGATGCCTTTAATGCGGTTTACGGAAAGCCGAGGTTTGAGCAGGTGGCGGCGAGTGAAAAAAAAGGAAATCTTGTGGCGGTGATGGCGAAAGTTTTGAGGCAGAAAGAAGGCTTGACTGGCGAAGGTGCGAATTTTACCGGACATGACGAGTTGAGGGTGATGGCCTGTGCGATGGATGATATGAGCTTGGAGCATGCGGAGGCCATGGCAAAAGTTCCAGATCTTAGAGTGAGAAAGGCCGAACAGGAGGCATTGCGCGATGAATTGACTCCAAAACAGCAAAAGCTTGAGGCAGCGAAAGATAGTCATAAAGATTTATTTGCTCCGCAAGCGCATCCCGAGGCTTTTATTAAAGATTTGAAAGCTGCAGCGGAAGCATTAAAAGATGCCAAAGGGAAAAGAAATGCCGCAGTATATGAGCAGGGACTTATCGCTTCAGAAGGTAAGCGGGCAAAAGAAATAGCCACTACATGGCTTAAGAAAGTGGATAATTTTAAAAAAGTCTTGCAAAGGTTCAAGGATGTTTTGGAAGACAGAAAATATCCAGAACTTCAGAAAGCCGTAGCTGATTTTGGGCGCAAAGTAGATACATTTAAGCTTGATGCAGATAGCTTCGATTATAAAGCATTTGCAGATCTTTTGAAAAAAGATCTTGCCGAGCTTATAACCAATATTGATGCAACTCCTTTGGCAGTTAGCCCTGTTGTAGATGCTGACGGAAGGCCATTCCCGGTTTTTAGTAACAGGCCTCTGCTAAGGCAATTTGGAATTTTTAAGCAAGAGGCCGCAAAACTTGTTCAGGTGGCTGAGGCCGTATCCGCATATCATGACAGTTTATCTGATACCGAGAATCAAGCTGACGCTGTTGATGAGGGAGGACGTGACGTGATGGATAAGACAAGTCATCTTGTAGGTGCAAAATTAAGTTCTTTGAAGCATCTTAGGGGCCTTGTTCCTGCAGTAGCAGCTGTAAAAGATGATCAAAATGTTAAGGACCTCTTACCTGAAATAGCCGGTGAGTGTGAAGGATTCCATGAAGCTTTGAATAATTTTGTAGCGCAGGATGCCAGCCAAATTGAAGTAGAAGAATTGGCAAAATTTGTCGAGATTGATTTAAGGCAATTTTTGACTTCTGTCGCAGATGGTTTTAATCGTCTTTCGGCGGCTCAAGGAAATAAATTGTCAGAAATCGAAGGTAAATTGGCGGCTGTAGATGTGGAACTTGAGAGGCTGGAAGCTGCAATGGAAGGCGGCGATCCCGAAAAACGCATTCTACGGGCGGCGTTCCCGGGAATGGAAATTGGAGAGGATGGGAAAATAAAAGTGAAAGGCTTTGAGGGCGATACGGCTCGCGTGATGGAAAAATTTGACGGGGAAAAGAATAAAGCCGGAAATGTGGTAAGTGTTGGGGCGATTCCGTGGCTTGAGGATTCGAAGAATTTGGGTGGAATTGAAAGCGAGATGACAGAGCTTGGAGGATTAGTGGATAGGATAAATTCAGATCAGTTTGTGGCGGTTTTGCGAGCCAATGGTATAGATGTTCAGGGTAATGGCGGGAATTTGCAATTTCCTCCCGTTAGTAAAATGCGTGGAAAATTGGAAGAAAAAATCACCGCCTTGAGGGGCAACATGATTTCCGATCCAAATGATAGAGTGATCGCTGCAGGCGTTGAAAAAGCGAGGGCAAGATTTGAAGCTGAAAAGGAGCGCAAGGTAAGTGCGGCAAGGGCCGCGTGGGAGGAAGTAAAAGCTCCGTTTAATAGGAGAGAAGTCCTAAAGGAAAGGGAGGGTTTGCAATATGGCAAAAATGCTAAGCAAGATCGTTTGAATGACAATCGTATTAATAAAGGAGCTTGGAAGGAAGAGCAGAAATTTAAACTGGAAAAAGCCGAAAAAGAAAAGGCTCTAAGAGATGCGCAAGCTGAGACTTTTAATGAAGAAGCGGCAGCGGAGGCGATCGTCGGTCCGGCACAAAAAAGGCGCAGCGAGCAGGCTGAAAAACTTGGCGAGCTTGGTGAGGCTTTGCAAATTTTGAAGAAAATCGAAGAGTTGACCGCCAAGCTTGCGCCGAAGTGTAAAGAACTGGTTGGGCATTTATCCGTGGGCAATAAGGCCGGAGTTTTTGAGAAGGCGGGATTGCAATTTAAAGAAGGTGATGCGGATGCTGATTTTGAGGCAGTTGAGGGAAAATTAAAAGCTCTTGATCCCGGCAAGCCTCAGACATTTTTGGATTTTCATGCCATGTTTGGTGGATATTTTGCCGATGAAAACAAAGTTGGTGCTTTGGTCGGCGAATATAAAGGCGTGAGGGAAACCATCCTTGCAATGACTTCGATGGAAAAAGGTGCGGCGGCAAAAAGGGTGGTGGCGGAAATATTGCGCGAGCAGGGCGTCCCGGAAGCGCAGATCAATGATCGTGCTACTGCTGTCGTACGAGACGGTGTCGGCATCATGGCGACAAAGAAAAGTTGGCTTCAGGTGGCCAGAGAAGCTCAGCCGAAGGCTCTTGAAAATTTGAAGGCTTTGGCTTTTCGCGACAAGCTCGTGAAATTCAAATTGAAAAAAGGCGAAAAGGAAACCACTCCTTTTGCAGGACTGAAGCCGGAAAATTTTGTGGATCCAAAAGATCCGCAAAGTACAAAAGCGATTGAGCAGACGCTAAAAACTTTGGAAAAGACAAAAGGCAAAGACTGGGTGCTTGAACACGGATTTTATATTCTTGCGTTTTTCAAAGTGTCGGAGGGCGTACAATCGAATGGCAAACAAAAGGTCGATGCGTCTTTGCAAGGAGTCTATCTGGAAAAACATTTGAAAAATATGCTGGCGGAGAAACGTCTGGAGCTACATCCGGAATTTGCAACTGTGGACGAGGCGATGTTCAATAGCGAATTTGTAAAATTGATTGAAGGGGAATTTGTCAAAATGAGCGAGCATGGCAGTTTGAAATTCGGAGAATTCAGCGATGCTTATGATGCCAACTTTAAGGGTATGAAGATGAGGCTGGCGCTGAAAATCGATAGAGATCTGAAAATTTTGAAAGCAAAGAGAAAAGCAAAGATGATTGGCAGCAAGCAATATAATCAGGAATTTACCGCGTTGCTGGAAAAGGCGGAAGAAGAAGGTGTGCGAGGGATGCTGAAGGAAGTGAGTCCAAGGTTAGCAGTGGGCAAAGCGGCTTTTATGAGCGGAATGTGGAACAGTGACTTTATGGTGGGGGCTCGTGAAAAGGGACGCAATGCCGCAGATTGGTTGAAAGCGAAAGGGGCGGCATTGGGCGCAACTACGCTTGGGGGGGCGATTACTGGAAGCTGGCAATTTATGAAAAGATTGACTTTTGGAGGTGCGATTGGGAGTGTGATGGCTCCGATCGGTGTGATTGGTTGGTTTGCAAGCGGCATTACGAATCTGGTGCTGGGAAGATGGAAATTTGCCAGTACCAGGGAGATGTTTAAGAGTGATGTAAAGACAGCCTGGGGTTTTGTATCCGGAGGTGTTGGCAAGGCGATGACCGATACAACTGCAAAAATTAAAACCATGTGGCAAACAGTGAAAGAAAAGAAATCCGATGAAGCGAAGGCAAAGCGCAAGGAAAAGGCCGATCAGGCTTTGAAACTTGCGGAAAGCGATACGGAAGCGTTAAAGGGAAAAACTGAGCTTGATGCCGTGGAGGTGCCGGATGATCCGTATAAAGACATTGCTGCCGGATTTGAGAAGTTGCATAAGGCATTGGCGGAGAGAAAAAAACCGGATAGCATGAGGCAGGCAAGGCCAGGCAGTGAGCCGGAAAGATTGGCGGCATAAAGATTTGCGAAATTGAAAAAAATATATGGACCAAAACAAAAAACAAAAAGGCGGCCAGCATGATAATGATCGAGAGGATGAGCAAATCGTGATTGATTTGGACGCTTTGGGCGAAGAGGAGCGCGTGTTTGTCGAAAATGCCTTGATTGAGGAGGCGCTCTATGAATCCGTGATTGCACAATTACACATTTCTGCGGATACGCCGGTTTTTCATGCCTTTATTACGGGGATTTTGAAGGGGCAGGCAAAGGATCGGCTGATTGTGGAAATTTGGAAAAATATGGATGAAAAGCAGCTGGATCATTTGAATTTTCAGATCAATTCCCTGACCGTGACCGATCCGGAAAAAGATAAAGATGCGCTTTTGATCGATTTTGCCCTGATGTACCCGGCTCTGATGCAAAAAGTTTATGCCGGTATGAAGGCGTTTTTTGATGAATTTGTGGAGGAGTACAATAAGTTGCACGATGCGTGAAGGATGGAATTCGTCTTTGACGAATTTCGAGCTGCATGTGAATTCGGCGAAGCCGGATTTCTGGCCGAGGGATAAGATATTTGAAAAAGTATCCCCGGGGATACTTTTGGAAATCTCGGCATGGAAATGGCGCAAGTCCCAATTTTGGCTGCAGTGAGATTTTGCTGGTGCAAAATTTCCGAGTTTGTCATTACCCGCGCCGATATTGCCGATAAAGTTCGTCGATTTTTTTGACTTCCTTGCTTTGCACGGCACTACCAGCGCTCTCGCTCAAAGCAAACTCCCACTCCCCAACCGGCCCGTTTTCGTTTTGAACAAGCCCGTTGTGCATAAATTCGTGATGAGCTTTACATAGTGGCCTAAGTAATTTATGAGATCTGCTAATGGCAAAACGTTCGGGATGATGAAGTACTGCAGCGGGATAATTGCAATTGGGATATGAGCACTTGCCGCTGGTTTCGGATAAAGCTTCTTGTTTACGGGCGGCACTGACAGTGCGGGGCACAGTTTTTTCGACTCTCTGCTGGGATTTTTCATTTGAAAAAGTGTCCCCGGGGATAGAAACCGTGCTTTGCACGGTTTCCCTGTTCTTGCTTTCGCTGCAAGCTGCAGGGCCCGCCTTCGGCGGGCTCGCCATTGCCACCTCCAAAATCTTCTTCATCACTTCTTTGTTCTGCAAATTTTTTCCAAATTTCTTTTTCAATTGTAAAAATTTCAGAGTCATTGCTTCGTCAAGTTCAATTTTGATTTTTGTCGGAACAGCCTTGCATTTAGCACTGTCACCAGCCGCCACGCCATCACCACCGGTCACCTCGATATTATAGCAGTCCCCTGCCACTCTGTCGCCAAAATCCATCTGTAGAGTGACATCACCACCCGCACGGCAAGCTGATTCGCCACTCGCCCGTTTTGCCCTGATCTCCTTCGCCATTTGCTCAACTCCAGGCTTGCTCATACCCTTCAATTTTTCAACAAGTGCCTGCTCATTTTCCTTCGTCACCACTCCCGCCAGAAGCGCCACTTTGTGCACTCCCTCCGTCAAAATCGCCTCCCGCAAAATCGGCTTATCCTCGAGTCTTTTCTCAAGTCTCAATCTCTTCAGGACTACGCCTTTGCTAAGTCCTCCGAATTTACCCGCATACTCCACAATCGTCGCCGCGTATTTTCGATAAATTCCGCTTTTGAAAATCTCCGGGAGTAGCATTAGAAGCTCTCTGGTCAGGCGGTTTCTCGAAGTGCCGAGTTTGACGAATTGCGCATGGAGGTCTTGCATATAAACATAGGTTAATTTCTTATCCCGAGAATACCCCAAAAATCGGCTTCTACAAGGGCAGAAGTGTTACTGTACAACATAGGAGCGGCATCAAAATATCTTCACGATTTCCAAGGTGCGCCAAACGTCAAAAATCATACAAGAAACGCATAAAACCCCGCCGACCGAAATTCCAAATCAAAAAATTGCAAATCACGAAAATCATCAACAAAAGCACGAAGATTTTATACTTCTAAAATCCGCGTCAAGCCGAAATTCGTCCCGCTGCAAGCTACATGGAAACCGTGCTTTGCACGGTTTCTTCCCGGGGATACTTTTTGCATTTTCTGTAAAAGAGGCCAGGGAAAAGGGGCAGGAAAAAGGAAACTCGCTACGCGAGTTTCGGGCTGCAGGGAAATTTTTCTTCGAAAAATTTCTACTGCTTCTTGAAATACTTTGCCTCTGGGATTTTTTCAAAATCATTATCCATTGTCCAAATTATAGCGTTATGACGGCGAGCAGTAGCCAATATTACACTATCGGCCATTGCCAACTTGTTTTCAACACTCAATCTGGCCGCCAACATGGCCAAGTCCATCTCGAGTTCAATGACTTTTCCAAGTTTCATGTGCGCGACTATTTTAAGCGCCGTGTTTTCATCTTTTTCCAAAAGAATTTTTTTGAAAACCTCATATATTACAATGGCCGGAACAATCAGACTTTTTTCATCTTCAACCGCTTTCGCAAAATATTTCGCATTCGATCCGTCCACAAAATATTCGAGCCAGGCCGAGGAATCGACAAGATTGTTCATAAACGGTCTTTTTCACGATTTATATTTGTATCAATGCCGGGTAATGAGCCTTTCAGCGACTTAATGGATTTGACCGGAATCAACTCGATTCTTTGATTATAGGCCAAAACTTCCAGCTTGGTTCCAATGTCCAGATTGAGATTTTCTCTGACCGCTTTAGGGATAACAACTTGGAATTTAGGGGAAAGAGTTACTTGCGTCATACGTTTTTGTTATCGATATGGTTATGGTAAGATTTTAGCTTAACTTGCCTGGGATTTCAAGAGGAAACGGCATGGGCGAGGAGTACAGGCATGGAAATTCAGCTCCGCTGAATTTCTATCCCCGGGGATACTTTTTGCATGTTACAAAAAACAGCGCAGTGAAAAGGGATATGAAAAATTGGCCGCACAGGCTACGGGAAAATTTTGCAATGCGGAGTGCGGATGGCGGGGAGACTCGGCATGGAACCAGAACATGGAAATCGCGCTTTGCACGATTTCTGGCTGCAGGGTATTTTCTAAATTTCAGAGTTGCGGGAAAGGGCTATTTTTGGTATAATGTTTTGATAAATTTGTTTGATCAGACAAAAATGAAAAAGAAAAATTCTTCGTTGTTCGGAAATTACGGCAGAAATTCCGGCAAAAATGCGCACCTTTTTGGGCCGACGTCTGTGCAGTTTTTTGCGCAGAGCAATGGCATCTCTGAGGCACGTTTGCTGCATCAGCAACCGGCGCCGCCTGATGGCACGGAGAGGCCATGCGCGACACCCGAGGCTCTAAGTCCGGGGAGAAAAAATGCCGTGGAGATGATTAAGCAAGTGCATGATTTTAAAACTCGGAGCGGCATTGACATGAGCGATATTCCAGGTTCAGAAAATCCCGAGGACATCCTAAAAGACAATCCGTTTCAGCATTATTTGTACGAGCGCATGCAATCTTCTGATGTTGTCGGTGGAAATTTTAACATCATTGGCGCAAAGGATGATCCGGCGAAGGGTGAATTTACGATTGAATTTAGTCCGGGTAGTGCACCGCTCTTTTTGAAGATTGAGAAAGAAGCGTATGTCGCCCTGATGTGGAAACGAATCGGCCCGGCGGTGAAGGAACGCTTTGCGCGTCAGATTACAGATCCGGCAAAACTAAATGATGTGATTTTTAAGGCGGTTGAAATGAAAAAGCCGAAATTTATGGCGATGGTAAAGGCGATGGTAAAGGCGATGGCGGCTGCGGCAGATCCGGGCACGGTTGATGCTCAGCTTGTGACCGGAGCGCTGATTGAATTGCAGGCGCTTGCAAAAGACGCTTTGCCAAGGTTGAAAACGACGGCGGATACACGCAAAGAATTGGGAGAAGTAAAAGAGGAAGTCGATCAATTTGATCAGATCAATCAGATCCGGGAGGCGATGAATCATCTGAAGACTAATTTGCAGAAAAATAATGTTTATTTAAAAATGAGCATTGTGGGCAGAAGCCAGGAAATCGATCCTAAGCAGAGATGGAAGCTTTCTTCCGATGCTGATATTGAGAAGATCAAAAAAGATTGGCAGGACATGGGAATTTATGAGCAAGCAGGACCCGCGCTTATGGACAATGTGATTTTTGAGAATCTGAAAAGGGCCTATGATAAGAATTTCATAGAACAACAGCCCGGATATAAGCAGAAAATTTACAATGATCCCTTGAATAATCTTGATAAACTAGGCGAACTCAACGCTCCGGTTTTTGCGATGGCTATAGAATTTTTCAATGAAATAAAAAAGATTGCGGAAGAGCATGACGAATATCGCAAAAATTATACAAAAACCAATCAAGAGTACGGTGAAGAGCCGATTACGGCGACACTGGGAAAGGCTTTGCGTGACAATGGTCAGGCTTTTATGGATGCTTTGCACAACAAGGACTGGACAACAGCCGGCGCTTATGTGCTCGGTGTATGGGCGATGTATAGAGCCTATAAAAGTTTGCCGGAGGCGAAGCAGAGTCAATACAGTACATGGGCTTTCCGGGGCGCCGCGCTTTACGCGGCGCATATCTTTGCGAAAAATGCGGGATATAATGTGTTGGAAAAACTCGGCATCAAAGATTTGGGGTACGAACTTGCGGGCACTTCGCTAGATGTGCTTTATGAGCTTTTGCCGGAATTGAAAAATGTGAAGCCGAAAGTGATAAATGCAACTGCGATGACTAACATCGGAGATCTATACAAGAGGTACAAGGAGACAAATGTGGGAGAAAAGAGGCAATGGATTGATCCGGCTAAATTTCAGCTTGAATTTCCGGAGTTCAAAAGAATGCGCGTGAATGATGCCTTCAAAGATGGCACTTTGAGCGGCAAGGAAAAAGATTACAAAGATACGGGCCATCAGTTATATCTTTTGGTTCATGGACTTGAAGATGCATATAATCGCGTTTTTAAGCCGCATGAAACCGAAAATTTGCCTTTTGAAAAGGCGGTTTTGGAGCATCCGATTTTCAGCAAAAGTACGATTCTGGATTTCACGATTGCGCTGAGGAATTACAATCCGGATACGAAAGAAAGTAGCAAGCTTTTGGGCACTTATGAAACAGGCAAGCTTAGGGAAAGGCTTCACTTTATGTTTGTCGGACAGGACATGGGCAAGCCAAATGTGGAGACCGGTATGTCCAAAACCGGAGTGATATTTGGAACAATCATGGGCTTTCCCGTTGTTTTTGTTAGAGGTAAGGCACATATGTTTGTTGTACCAAAGCATCTGTATGAGGAAGGCAAAGGTTCTTTTGCAGAACTTGATCCAAAACTTCTGGGCAAGTTTAGTATTGGAGATGTCGAAGCTGAGAAGCCTGATGCTCCCGTTGCTCCCTCAGCTGTGGCCGAAATGCAGAAAATGAGACAAAAATTGATTGTCGATATTGAAAATAGAATGGAAATCTTCCGCAATAACGGAGGCATTCTCGAGAATGCACATTGGGATAATACTCAAGGACAATGGATGGCAATGCTCAGCTTTAAACGGATGCTGCCCGGAGGGGCAATTGAGCGGCCGATAGAGGTTTATGTTACTCCCGGTGATGATGGTAAGGGCCTTGTGATGATGCCAACGGATACGTCACAAAAATCATTTCTTGTCTATATTGAAAATGTTACTGACGCGACCGATGTTTTGGGTTCAATTTTTATGGGCGAACTTGTACGTCAGAGATCAATGGGTCCAGGTATCACCGATTTTGGTGCCCTGTCATGGTTTTTGCATAACAAGGAATTAAAGTTTCTGGATCGTAATCCAAATGATGACATTTTTGAAATCAAAATTGGCAATAATGTAGTGATAAACAGAAAAGAATACATAAGAATCAAGCAGCGCACCAACGGTATTTTTGAATTTGCAGATCCCGGAACTGAAGCTGAACTTCTGAAAAATACCAATTTTCAGCGTGGCCTTGCAAACGCTGTGGCAAATGTTGAATTTGCCTCTTTGTTGAAGAGGTGGGAAAGCCAAATAGACGCAACACCGGAGGATTATTTGTTTAATTTCATGAAACTGTTTCCAAATATTTTCGAAAAAGGTACATGGGATTACATGACTGCCGGTTTCGAGGCGAAATTTGTAACCGGTTCAGTGCCGAAAAAATTCACCATGGCACTGGTAAAGGCTCAGGTAGCAGCGATAAGGGCAAAATTCATGATCGGAATCGGGAATTCCACCAGTATGGGCGATGTTGATGCCTTGAGAAGTGCGATAGTGATGCCGGGCAGGGATGGAATGGAGAGTGCACTTTCCAAATTAACCGACTTGAATGGCAAAAATGAAGAGGAACGCAAGAAATTCTCCGAGGCTGAATTTGCCCAGATTTGGGATGAAATTATTAACATTGGTCATAATAGTAAAGACTACAAGGCATGGTACAGGACTTTCATGGACAAGGTGTTCGCATTTTACGGAATCGATGATTTCAGCGATCTGGATGCGATGAATGCCGCAAAGCTTTTGGAGGTATTTTCCAGCTATACCGCTGCGGCAGACAAATCAGATATTGATGGAGCGAATTTGAATTTTCACTTACGAGTAACATCGGCGATGAAGAGCAATCTTGACATAATTTTCGATTTGGATCGTAAATTAAAGAGGACGGCCATTTATTCCGATTTGCCGGTTGGTTCTACTATGACTGCGGATGATTTTGTGGCTGCAAGAGCGCTGATGCCGGAATATGAAAAGATGCAAAAGTACAATATGTATGCGCAATATTGCGGCGCGCAAGTGGCTGGGAAAATTTTGGCCAGAGTGAGGGAAATGGGTAAAAGCTGGAACCCGGATGGGCCCAACGGACAATGGAATATTACCGGATTTGAAGCCTGGTGCAAAAATTGGACATCGAGCGGTCTGCATGGTCCGAACGAGCTGGTGGATAGTACGCCGCCGTTGAGGATGAGCAGTGATTATGTAACTATTGATAAGTGGCTTGAAATGAGTGAACAGGATAGGAAAAATGTCAAAAAAGAGAATGTCATTTTGCCGAGAACAAAAGCTAAGCTGGTCTTTAAAGACAGGCCGGGATTGACAATAAAAGAGCAAATGGAACTTTATAATGAGCTTATTCAAGCTTATGAAAGTAATAATACACAGCGAACAATGACCGAGTTGGAGGCCGCACTGATGTCAAAATTAACCGAAGTTCGTGATAAAATAGCAAAAGAGTATGGTGGCAAGGATCCAGATGAGCCTGAGGTAAAACCGGAATTTGTTGATTTAATGAACAGCCTTTTTGGTTTTCAGCTTGATTATACCAATAGCGCTACTAAAGGTGTTGATCCATTTACAATCACAAGAACAAATAAAGGTAGCGGTAAAATTACCGAGGCGAAGGCTGAGCTAAATATAAATTATGATCCAAGCAAGAAGAATCGTTTTGCTGAACTTGTTGAAGAGATAGAGAAATATTATGCACATAATGCCAGAATTGTTACGGGTACGGAACAAAAGGCCATGATAAATACTGTTGTAAGGGCTTTCTTTATTGAGCATGTTCTAAAAAATGAAGGAACTTTAGCAACCTATTTTAATAAAGTTCCGTTATCAGAAAAATTCTTTGAATGGTGCAGCAGTGTAAAAGTGACGCTTTTTGGCTTTTAATTTTGATTTGAAATGAAAAATTTATATATTTTACATCTTAGAAACTTTCAAGAAGCTTTCTGTGAAAACAGATTAATCAAACAGCAACAGCTTCCGCCGGGTTTGGGAGAAACAATAGGCAAAGCCGCTGCAAATGAATTCTGGGAGAAGATCACCAGTTTTAAGGGAGCAGAGGGCATAGGAGAAAGTTTCACCCTTGTTTTAAACGCAATAGCCGACATATTGAATGGAACATCAAGGCTTGTAAACAAGAGCGTAAATTTAGTTTTGAGAGGTCTTGATTGGGGTGGATACGGTATTGACAGATTAGAAAAGAAATTAAAAAATCCAGGGGATCCCCTTCCTTTGAAGGATTATAATTATGAACCTGAGACTTTTTTTAGAATTACCGATGATATTGCAATGCAGAATTTGCCGGAGGCAATTTATGAAGAAGATTTTGACATAAAGCAGGCAATCGAAGCCCATCAAAAATCTGCTTTTCTTGGCTACAAAATCAAAGAACTTGAAGACTTTTATCAGCCGGCGGAAATGGGCACAAAAGAAGTTTTGGCAAAACTGAATGAGGTGAGACTGAATCAGGGTCGATTTTTTGATAGTGACACATATAAGGATTTCCAAGCGGCAGAGCGCAAAGTGGCTCTTTACAAAGGAACTTTGGAAAATCCCAATCTTCCCTCATCAATGAAAACATTTTTTATAAATAAATTGACCGAGGCAGAGCAGGAAAGAGATGCATTGGCTCCTCTAGTTGCTTATGTGCAAAATTGGGCGGCACCAATAATTAAGCTTTATCACTTCCCCCCTGAAAGTGTGCCGCCCGAAATGAGGCAGCGACTGGAGTTTGATTCCAGCAAAGTAGATAGATTTGACCTGTATGACATTGCAAAAAAGATGGGTGCATACCTAGCAGGTTATGAGCGAATGATAACAATCTATCAGGAAGAGCAGGAGAAATGGATTTACATAAGAGATGAAAAAATCAAGGAGTATTATAGAGTGAATGGCATTAAAAATGCCGATGGTACTCCTCAGCCAGATCCCGGCAATAAATCTTTGGTAGATCTACCTGCCGACAAGAAGCAAGCTATTGGCCGTTTTAATGCTGCAGCTAAAAAGATTGATCAAAGATATAGAGACTCAGTGAAAACATTTACTTTTAATTTAATGCCAAATACAAAAGAAAAAGCCTTGGTTGAGCCACAAAAATCCGGAGTAAGTGCTCCGGGACAAAAACCCGGATCAGGACGTGTGATCGGACCCGATAGGCCCCAGACGAACCCTATAGATCTTGATCGTTTTTGAAAAATTTAATCTATAAATTATTAACATGCCTCCAGAC
>JACQRJ010000004.1 GCA_016206505.1 Candidatus Peregrinibacteria bacterium
AAAACAAAAACAAAAGAAAATGAAAAAGGCTGTAAAAATTGATTCTTCATATGCCCTGAGCCGCAAGAAAGGAATAGTGCTGCTTTTGGCTTTGACATTGACTTCTTTGAGCATCGGTTTAACGGATGTCGGCAAATATTTAAAGATCAGCGTGATCGGTTTTCCGGAACACGATCCGTATGACGGTGTTGTTTATCCTGTGCAAAAAGTACCGAATTGGGTGAAATTGGACAGTGCAAACTGGAAGTACCGTTTTGATGAATTAAATGGCAGTGATTTTGTTGATCTGCCTTTTTATGATGCAGATCAATTGAAAACATCCACGGATGATTTGACCTGGGGCGACAGTGAAGATGATAAAATCAGAATTGCAAAAATAACCTATTCGGTTCCTTATCTTGGAACTTATAAATTTGATGGACTTGAGGGCACAGGTTCGCATCCCGCCGTGGATATAAAAATACCTGATGGGACGCCGATATATGCAATGGCCAATGGAACAGTCATCAAGGCTTCGAACCAGAGTTCCGGCTTTGGCCATCACATAGTACTTCAGCATGATAATTTTCCGAAGTATCATAATAAGGCGAAATTTGAAACTTTGTATTCTTCATACAGTCACATGGGTCAGCTGCTTGTTTCCGAAGGTGATGTTGTGAAAAAAGGAGAGCAAATAGGTACTTCAGGCCATACAGGCACGGCGACAACGCCGCATTTGCATTTTCAAATTGATACAAGTGAAGCTCCGTGGCATCCATACTGGCCATTTTCCTGGTCGGAAATCGCAGATGCGGGTTTGAGCTTTTTTGAAGCGATTAATAATGGCTTTAATCAGGGAAACGCCCTGACAACAACGGTAAATCCGATGATGTACATACAAAAATACATGGATGAAAATGTGACTTATACAGACGCGGAAGATGAGGCTGAAGATGAAGATGAGGCTGTTGAAAACGTAAAAGATACCGAATCTTTGACCGATACTGTAAATAATGATTCGGGGGTTGAAGCTGTCGACGATGATAGTAAAGTTGATGAGGAGGTTGATGAAGAAATCGTTATTATAGAACCGGAGGAACCGGCTGTAAAGCCCGCTGCTCTTGTTTTCGAATTTGATGTGCGCTCGACTTATTATGCCGGAAAGCCAAGTGAATTTCAGATCAATTTGCGGGATCAGTTTGGCAATGTGTTTGCAGACGGATTTGAGGGCGAAGTCGTAGTGGCCAGTTTCAGCGGTAATTTTACAGCTGAGAAATCGATTGTGGGCACCTATCAATTTGATAAAAGCGGCACTTTGAACAATGGCATGAAAATGATGAAAGTAGGTAAAGATCGTGTAAAAGTAAATTATCAGGGTGAAGTTTATTATTCAGACTGGTTTGATATTGCGGAAAGCGGTAGTGATCCGGGATTTTCCGATCTCAAGGCGAGCAATAAATATTATGATGCCATTGCATATCTGGTTGAGAAAAAAGTGGTAAATGGTTATAACGATGGCACTTTTAAGCCTCAAAATGCGGTTAATCGAGTTGAGTCTCTGAAGTTTATTTATGAAGGTATAAATGAGCGGATTTATGGTGGTTATCTGCCATTTAATGACGTGGATCGCAAGGCCTGGTATGGAAAATATCTTTATACGGCTTATGATAAGGGTGTGGTGAGTGGTTACAGTGACGGTACTTTCAAGCCGACGCAGGTTGTGAACAAAGCGGAATTTTACAAATTGTTGTTGAACGGCATGGGAGTCAAAGTGCAAGAAAATGTAAAAGTGAAGCCGTTTGAAGATGTGGAAATTGACAGTTGGTATGCTCCATATGTGGCATATGCAAAAGAACTTAAAATTCTTGATCCGGATTTGAAAAAATTCAAACCCGCTTCCGGTATGACAAGAGGCGAAGTGGCTTATGCGATATATCGTTTGATGCAGGTGATGAAGTAGGGAAGCTCTGAAAATCGCGTAATGCGGCGTCGCCTTCCTCGCTTACTTCGCACCGTATAGCGCATACGGCTTGAGCGTAAGCTCGTTGCCTCCTTGCATTCCATCGATTTTCAGAGCTTCCCTTGATCTGCCTCTGCGCTTCAAGTATAAAAATTAGCGTAATACTTTTTGAAATGCCCGGGTAGCTCAGTTGGATAGAGCAGCGCCCTTCTAAGGCGAAGGTCACAGGTTCGACTCCTGTCCCGGGTACCACAGAAATTTTGCATCAGCAAAATTCCCCTGCAGCTTGTAGCTCCACTATAGAAAGCTCTCAATTCTAATTACATTTTTCAGTATCAAAATTTCGACGGTAAAAACCACTGCGTTATTGAGAATATGAAAAGCGATGGCCGGATAAAGTGAATTTGTTTTTATCACCAGCTGATTTATAAGCAAACCAAGAATGAGTATCGGAAAAAAAACTTCAAATTGAAAATGCAATAATGCAAAAAGCAGGGCGCTGATGATTGAGGCAAAAAATAGCCCGATTTTATCGCCAAGTGATCTCAAAATGAATCCGCGAAAAAATATTTCTTCAATGATCGGGCCAATGATGATTGTGACGAAACCGATTATTAAAAGATAAAAATTATTGTCGCCTATCAGAGGCAACAAAAACTTCTGAGTTTGATAACCTGGAATTTTTATGTCGGTGTAAAGCATAAAAATAACTATCAGCAGGTTGAGCAAATGAAAAAGCAGATAAGTCAAAACCGCATATAGAACCGTCTTTTTGAGGCTGACTTTATTGAAGCCAAAGTGGCTTATTTTTAGCTTATATCTGTATCCCGTATGAATCAGAAGCGGAGTTATCAGTATCAGCCAGAGTACAAAGAAACTGATAATAATAAAAGAAAATTTTGCAGCTTCGGTTTTAAGCAGCTTATTTAGATCAAGAAAATGCGAAACTAAAAGTGTTGCAACAATTAAAATAACAGTTTCCAACAAAATAAGCGCCGTCTCCACGCCTTTCCAAGGTGTTGTAAAATGCTTTTTCATACAAGTATAATAGTATAAGCTTGAGTCAATTTTATCAAAGATTATGCATTTAGGCGAAGCGGAACAAATTTTGAAGGTTTATCGGCATCATCCAACACCATTTGTTTTGCTGATCTTTAAGACCGTGGTTGCATTTCTGCCTTTTTACGTATTGTTGCTTTTTTTGGCCGGCTCTTTAACAATTTCTCAAAGTGTTATCGCTCATCTCATTATTTTTGCTTTGTTTGTGCTGGTTATTACTTATCAAAGTCTGGTTTATTGGCTTGATCGAATGGTAATAACCAACGAAAGAGTAATAAATATTGATTGGAAATATTTAACAATCAGAAACGAATCCGAGGCTTTGATCAAAGATATTCAGGACATAAAAACAAAGGAAAAAGGGATATTGGCTCATTTCAATTTTTTTGATTATGGGTCTATAAGGCTGGAAACCGCTTCTTCTCTTATTTCGATTGAGTTCAATGATGCACCGGACCCCGAAGGCATCAGAAAATTTATTTATCATGTAAAATCGCAGTAAAATGATCAGCAGTGAAGCCGAAAATGCAGAAAGAATAGTTTCCCCAAAGGCATCTAGCGATGATTTTGGGAAATTTGAAAATAATTTGCGGCCGAAGAAATTTGCTGATTATGTTGGCCAGGAGATTATCAGAGAAAATCTGATGATAGCAATTGAGGCTGCGAAAGGTCGCGATGAAGTGCTGGATCATGTACTTTTGCATGGTGCGCCGGGATTGGGGAAAACCACGCTTGCAAGTGTGATTGCGGCAGAGTTTGGGGTAAACATGAAGGTCACATCCGGTCCGGCCCTGGAAAAACAGGGGGATATCGCTTCAATTATATCAAATCTCGAGCCTTTTGATGTGCTTTTTATAGATGAAATTCATCGTTTAAAGTCTGTAGTGGAGGAAGTTTTGTACACCGCAATGGAGGATTTCGGCATCGATATTATCATTGGCAAGGGTCCTTCTGCACGGAATATGCGCATTAATCTGCCAAAATTTACTTTGATTGGAGCAACCACCAAGGTCAGCATGATTTCTGCGCCTTTGTTGAGCCGTTTTGGCAATGTTTTTAAATTGCAGTTTTACAGTGAGAAAGAGATTTGTGAGATTGTCATGAGATCGGCAAAAATCCTTGGATGTTCGCTTGATATGGAGGTGGCAAAATTGATTGCGAATTGTGCCAGACAGACACCGAGAATCGCCAATAGATTGCTGAAAAGAGTGAGGGATTATGCCGATGTAAAGCATAATTCCATTATCAGTGCCGAAAGTGTCAGTATGGCAATGAGATCTTTGGGCATAGATGAAATTGGACTTGATTCGGTTGATCGAGAGATTTTGTCGATAATTATTGAAAAATTCAGGGGTGGGCCGGTGGGCTTGAATACTATTGCGGCTGCAATCTCGGAAGAGCAGAGTACGGTTGAAGATATATATGAACCTTTTTTGATACAAAAAGGTTTTCTGGAACGTACGGCGAGAGGCAGAATGGTGACAGACAGGGCTTACAGACACCTGCAAATGCTCCATAAGGACACGCTGAAAAACGCGTAATGCTGTGTCCACAAGTATGGCGTTGCTTAAAAATGCGGAATTATTTATAATTTTTGCCGTTTTAACAATTTATAGATGAAAAAGTATCTGATAATTAGTAATGTCATTTTGGTTGCGTTGATCTTTAACGCGTGTTCTTTCGGAGGGGATGATTTTGAGGATACCCTTCCACTTATATCCAGGACGGGGGTTCTTACAGAGCAGGAATTTTCGGACAAGGAGCCCGGGACTCATGTGCTCAATGTCGCCGCGTCCGAAAAAACTTATCTTCGTAGCGTGAGTCTGAATCTTTCAGATAATCAATATCTGGCTAACAAAGTGACTGTAGTAGGTGTGATGAATGATGATGATAAAGTTTTGGAGGTAACAGGAGTTTCGGTTCTGGAAGTGCTTGTGAAGAGGGAGGAAAATCCCCTGCTTCTGCCTTATAAAAATACCGATTTGGGACTTGAAATCCAGTATTATTCCAACTGGGAGCTAAAAGAGTGGCAAAATGGGGACGTTGAATTTAAAAACGCGGAAAGCGGACAGGCTTTTAAGATTGCCCGGTCTCCTTTTAATTATGTACCTGAGGTAAATGAAGATAGCGCTACGGATACCCCGCTTGAAGCTTTCTTTCGTGAAAAATTTCCAAATCAAACATTTCCCGGTGTGAATAAAATAGGTAAAGATGAGCTTTTGAGCTTTAAGATGGAAAATGATGATTATGTGAACTATTACCTGTATAGAAACGGGTTGATATATGAAGTATCGATGTTGAAAGTTCCTGGCCAGAGTGATTTGGCTTATAATGAAATGATTGGAAGTTTTCGTTTTGTAGGTTTTACGGCTGAAAGTGTGAAGGATGCAGATTCCGATGCTTTAGCGCCTTTGGAAACGGATGATGATGCTTCTGGAAGTGATGTGGAATTTACATCTTTCGCCAGTTTGCCATATTTCTTTACCGCAAATTATCCTGCGGATTGGTATTATTCAGGGATCAGTAATTATGGAGATGCAAATGTCAAACACCATTATGGTTTTAGCAATGAGACTCTGAGTGATACAAATGAATTGATTGCCATGGATGTGATTGTGGAGGTTCCCGAGGGTGGCCAAAAAATTGATTTAGAAGAGAGGTCCGCAACCAAATTTGTCACTGCTGACAAGGTGAGCATTTTTATGGAAATCGATGGTCAGAAGTACAATGTGAGCGGTCTGAAAGAATATGAAAGCATTATTATCTCGATGGCCAAGAGCATTAAGCCTGTCGCAGAGTGATTTTTAGTTTGAGAGTGCTAGGGAAGCTCTGAAAATCGCGTAATGTTATAAAACAATTTTTGTTAATTAGGTAAAGGGTAATTGAGATTTGCGTCTTAAAAGTGTAGAGTAATTATGATAAAATGTTTAGAAACATAAAAAAATAAAATATCAAATATGAATGAATTCGATCATTTCAATAAGTTTACAAAGGAGGCGAAGAAAGCTTTGATTATTGCACAGGAGAAAGCAAAAGAGGCCAACTTGAGCTATGTCGGTACCGAACATATATTGATGGGTATTTTGGCTCAGGAAAATTCTCTTGGAGCTTCGATTCTTCTTAATTTCGGTGTTTCAATCGATAATGTGCAGTTGGTTTTGAAGACTGTCGGAAGAAGCAGTGTGCCAAAAAGTACAACCACCGATAGTTATGGCGGGTTAAGTGGTTTTGCGAAAGAAGTGATTGAAGGAGCAGTGAAGACCGCCCACGAATTCGGACATTCATTTGTGGGTACAGAGCATTTACTTTTTTCTTTGGTTTCACAGGACAACACTGCGGCAACAGTGATTCTGGAAAATATGAAAGTTTCTCCAAACGATATCAAGGATCAGATATTGGAGATTTTTGAAAGAGCGAAACAGATGCCCAAGACCGGAACCGATGATAATGTGGCAACCCAGACGCCAAAAAACTCGCAGATGATGAATCCGATTGAGTTCTTTTTGACCGGTCTTCAGGGTGTTTTGGGGCAGCAGAAAGATGGATACAAAGATGCTTATGCAAAAAAGAAAAAGGGGGAGAGGGAAAAAGGTTCAGCGACTCCAGCTTTGGATTATTTTACCAGTGACTTGGTGGCAGAAGCTAAAGAGGGGAAAATGACTCCGATCATAGGACGTGCGAAAGAAATTGAACGAGTAATCAGTATTCTTTCAAGGAAAACCAAAAATAATCCGGTTTTGATCGGAGAGTCAGGTGTTGGAAAGACAGCGGTTTGCGAAGGTTTGGCACAGGCAATAGCAAATGAGCAGGTGCCTGACAATATGCTGGATATGAAAATTCTTTCACTTTCAATGGCTTCGGTTGTTGCCGGAACAAAGTACAGAGGTGAGTTTGAAGAAAGGATTAAGCAGATTTTGGAAGAGATTGAAGCTCAGGATAATTTGATTTTGTTTATTGATGAACTTCATACTGTCATGGGGGCTGGTAGCGCAGAAGGAAGCCTGGATGCGGCAAATATTTTGAAGCCGGCCTTGTCCCGTGGAAAAGTTCAGGTTATCGGAGCGACTACTACAGCCGAGTATAGAAAGCATATTGAAAAAGATGCTGCGCTGGAACGCCGTTTTCAGCCTGTTACTGTGGAAGAAACTTCAGAGGAGGAGACTTTTGAAATTTTGCGGGGTGTAAGAGAATCTTTTGAAGATCATCATAATCTATTGATTGATGACAGTGCACTTGAGGCTGCAGTAAGACTTTCCAAAAGATATATCAATGACAGATTTTTGCCGGATAAAGCTATAGATCTGATTGATGAGGCGGCGGCAAAAATGAGAATCAAGGCAAGAACAAATAATGACAAAATCAAAAAGTTGCAGAAGAAGCTGGATGGAATTATCAAGAAAAAGGAAGTCTGCGTTTCAAAGCAGGATTATGAGAAAGCTGCCGAGTTTCGCAATGAAGAGCTTGTTGTGATAAAAGAGATAGATGAGCAAAAGTTTGTGAAAATTCCGCGAGAAAAACGTGAGAAAGTTTCCGATGACGATATAGCAAAGGTGGTGGCGATAATGACCGGTGTGCCGGTTACAAGGCTTCTCAAGGATGATGTTGAAAGATTGAGAGCGCTGGAAGATGCTTTACAATCAAAGATTATCGGGCAGAGAGAAGCGGTGGAGGCCGTAGCAAAGGCTATCCGCAGGTCACGCGCCGGTTTTGCCGATGAAAAAAGACCTATCGGTTCATTTATTTTTATGGGGCCGACGGGAGTCGGAAAGACCGAGCTTGTAAAAACGCTTGCCGATGAAGTTTTCCATGATAAAACAGCTTTTGTTAAAATAGATATGAGTGAATTTATGGAGAGGCACAACACTTCCAGACTGGTAGGTGCGACTGCCGGGTATGTCGGCTATGAAGATGGAGGACAATTGACAGAAGCTGTCCGCAGAAAGCCTTATAGCGTAATTTTGTTTGATGAAATTGAAAAAGCGCATCCGGATGTGTTTAATTTGCTTTTGCAGATTATGGAAGATGGAGAGCTTACAGATGCCAAGGGTCGCAGAGTGGATTTTAGAAATACAATTATCATCATGACTTCAAATATCGGTGCGAAGCAGTTGACTGAAAAGGCAGCTCCAATCGGCTTTGCTATAAATTCTGATGAATCTCAAAAATTGATTGAGGATTTTGATAATGTGAAGGGAGATATAATGAAAGAATTGAAAGATAGTTTCAGGCCGGAGTTTTTGAATCGTGTCGACAAAGTTGTTATCTTTAAGCCTTTGACTCATGATGACATAAAATCGATTGTGAAACTTCATTTGGGTTATCTGGAAAATCGTTTGAAGTCCAAAAATTTGACTTTGGACGTTACGCAAGGGGCTTTGGAAGCTTTGTCCAAAGCCGGATACGATCCAAAATACGGTGCAAGGCCTGTACGAAGAGCTATTCAGGATTTGGTTGAAGATCCTCTGACCGCAAAATTTCTTGATGGAGTCTTTGTCGAAGGTGATAAGGTGAAACTGGTGAAAAAGGCAGATAGTATTGATTTGGTGAAAGTTTAGGGAAATGTCGGGCCGAAGATACATTACACCAATGATTTGATTTGCAAAAAAAAATAAATATGTTATAATATATGCGGTTTTATTATTTATTAAATAAAAACAAAAATGCAAAAATCAACAAAAATTATTATAGGTTTACTCGGAGTAGTTCTTATAGGATTCTTTGTTTTTTACTTTGGTGGCGGTAGCGCGTTCCAGGGAAGGCTAAGTAAAGATTTGGGAGGTAAAAGCTCAAGGGAAACCGCTAAGGAGGAAACAAAAAAAACTGAGGAAGAACGTAGAAAAGCTGCTGCTGAGCAGACCGGGAGCAATTTAGTTGCCCTAACAAAACTTTCAGTTAGTGCTGCCACAGATTTGCCTACCTCCTATGATGTTACTGCAGGTAACGGACAGGAAGTGATGAAGGTTGATTTCATCGCAAGCGGTAGCAAAAATCCCCACATCATGGCTATTGCGTTTACTATTGATGGAACTGCAATTTTGAGCAATGCCACGGCAAACGGTTCGGCTAAACTTTTAAACAACAGTGGTGAAGTCAAGGCTTCTGAGGATTATGTGTCTGCTGCATCTGATGGCAGCGCTTCTTCTGGGACTGAAATTGCATTTAATAATTCCGGTAGCCTTAGTGGTATACCTGTTGGTTCAACTGTATTGATTAGCCATTCAAGTGATGGTGTTTCATATGCTCGCAAAATTGTTTCCATAACAAATGCTGGCCTTGTAACATTTGTTCCTCAAATTGCAGGATTTGATGATGGATACGGTGATACTTTGAGTTATGTGCCTTTGCAGCCCGGATTTGGGAAGCTGTATTTTGGAGCAGCAAGCACACTAAACGCAAATCTCGAAAATGGTGCGAATGTTATCCAGGTCAGTAGTACAAATGGTTTTGCCTTAGGTGATTATATTGCGATTAGAGGCGCAAATTCTGTTGGACTAATAATTGAATGTACATCCGAAGTCAATGCTGTCCCATCATCAAATTTCCTTGTCGTTAGCCCTGTTGTGTGTACAAATGGTGAATCAATTGACTATGATAATGGTGGAATGCTGGCTGTCGTCTTTTCAGGATCGATAGAGGAAGAAATAGTTGGCACAGAATCTATGCTGGTGCGGGGTGACCTTACAGGTGCAAATTCAGCATCTGCAGGCTCTCGAACTGTACAATTCAGCATTGATGCTGCAAATGATGTCAGCTGGTATGCAGATATGCCAGAGGTCGGCAGCAACCTGCAAGATTACAACTCTATTCTGCAAAGTATTAATAATTCGAATTTTCCTGTCAGTGGTAATGTTCTCGAGTTTAAATCCTGACATGACCACTTGGGTTATATGATATTTTTGCATATCCATTCTATCTCAAGTGGTCGGTTTTATTTTAGAACCTGTGTATTGAGACGTGATCTTGACTTCCCAGAGGGTCGTGTATAGAATGCGTTGGCCTTTCTTTAAAGAAGACAATTTCATCAGCAGGACAGTCACTTTTGAAAGGAGGCGATTAAATTTTTAAGAAGTCTTGCTGGACCAGTTTTATGGCAGATGTATGCTACATAGAAAATTCGGTGATGGCTGACGTGATGTCAAAATGCGGAGATTTGAATCCGCCTGTTCCCGGTACACTTGTTGAAGGTACTGTTATTTTGATCGCCAAAAATAAAGTCTTGGTTGACTTGGGTGGTTTGGCTACGGGCCTTATTACAGGGCAGGAGGCTTATGACAGCCTGGGTACGATGAAAGATTTAAAGCCGGGTGATGGGATTTTTGCATATGTACTTGATGAAGAGAATGACGATGGTTTGGTCGTTCTTTCATTGAGAAAAGCAAGTCAGGAAAAGACCTGGACGAAATTTAATGATTCCTATGAGAACAATAAACCGATAACCGTTACTGCCAATGAAGCAAACAAAGGTGGATTGCTTTTGAACATAGATGGTATCAAGGGTTTTATTCCGGTTTCACAGCTTGCTCCCCTACACTATCCGCGTGTCGATGGTGCGGATAGCAATGAGATTTTATCAAGATTACAAAAGCTTATCGGCATTCCACTTTCTGTAAGGATTTTGAATCTGGATCGAGAAGGTGGAAAACTGATTCTTTCCGAAAAAGCCGCTGAGCAGGACAATAGAGATAGTGCGCTTGGCGGTTTGAACATTGGCGATAGGGTTAATGGCAAAATTTCCGGTGTTGTGAAGTTCGGAATTTTTGTGACTTTCGGCGGACTTGAAGGATTGGTTCATATTTCGGAAATTGCATGGGGACATGTGAAAGATCCAAATGATTACGGGAAACTTGGTGATAGTGTTGAGGTTTTGGTGATCGGAAAAGACAAAGATAAAATCAGTCTTTCAATGAAGAGATTGATGCCTGATCCATGGGTTGAAGCTACGAAGAAATATCAGGTGGGAACCAAGGTAAAAGGCAAAATTTCGAGAATTACTCCTTTCGGTGCTTTTATGAAGTTGGAAGATGATATTAACGGACTTATTCATGTTACCGAAATTGGTGAAGATGTAGATGATCCAAATAATGTTTTAAAGGTGGGAGAAGAGGTTGAGGCAACTGTTATTGCTATTGATCCCGAGGATCATCGTGTTGGTCTTTCTTTGAAAAAGGATGCGAAGCCGGTTGATTTGAAAGTGGAAAAAGAGGAGAAAGAAAAATCGAAGAAGTCTAAAGAAAAAGATGAAGAGGAAACTGCAGAGGCAGAGGTTGAAGATAAAGAAGGTGATGCGGCTGAATGATAGGAGCATTAGAATGGAGGACTTGAAAGTGTTTTCAAAAAAAAGAGGATCTCATACAGATCCTCTTTTTCTATAATCTACAATTCATCCATGTCCTATTTGTCTTTGCAGTGGCATTCGTCATGCACGGTATCATATTCGTTACAGAGTTTGCAGTCGCATCCACAGAGACATTTTGAGTTCATAGATTATTAATTATTTCTTCTTCTTCTTCTTGCCAGCACCAGCTTTCTTCTTTGGGGCTGCCTTCTTTTTTGGCTTTTTTGCGGCCATAATGAGGTGTTAGGAAATAAGGTAATTTCATTTTCTCCTATCTGCGCAAAATTTCAATAGCAAAATTTTGGCTTGCTATAGTCATTTTCCTGATTTCACTTTTTGTAGTACAATGAAAAACATGGAACTCAATGTGCAACAAAGCAAGGCAGTAAGCCATAATAATGGACCTCTTTTAATCATCGCAGGAGCGGGTAGCGGAAAGACAAAAGTAATCAGTGAAAGAGTTGTGAGATTGGTCAATGATGGTAAAGCTTTGGCAAATGAAATTTTGGCGTTGACCTTTACAGACAAGGCGGCAAGCGAAATGAGGGAGCGCATAGAGCAAAATTTACCGATAAGTTATGAAGAGCTTTTTGTAAAAACTTTTCATTCATTTTGTGAGCAAATTTTGCGGGAATCTGGTTTGGAAATAGGAATTGATCCGGGATATAAGATTTTGAGCGATGTAGACCAGTGGTTTTTTTTCAAAAAGCATCTTTATGAATTTGATTTGGATTATTACAGGCCGCTGGGAAATCCTAATAAATTTATCTATGAACTTATCGGGCATTTCAATAAACTGCGCGATGAATTGATTTCTCCTGATGAATATCTGAAATACGCAGTGGGGCTTAATGAAAGCGATGAAGAGACAAAAGAGGAGAAAAGGAAAATGATTGAGATTGCGAAGGTTTATAATCAATATCAGGAACGTTTGCTTAAGAACAATTTTCTGGATTTTGGAAATTTGACGTTTCTGGCGATTGAACTTTTGAAGAAGAGGCCAAGCGTGCTCAAGCAGTATCAGAATCGTTTCAAATATGTTCTTGTGGATGAATTCCAGGACACGAATTTTGCCCAGTATCAGCTGGTTTTGCTTTTATCCGCAGGTCACAAAAATTTATTTGTGGTTGGTGACGACGATCAGAGTATTTATAAATGGCGCGGCGCGTCTTTGAGCAATATTTTACAATTCGAAAAAAATTTTCCCGGCTGTGAAAAAGTGGTTTTGGCAGACAATTATCGCAGTAAAAAAGAAATATTGGATGCGGCTTATAGCGTCATCGTCAACAATAATCCTGACAGACTAGAGGTTAAAATAGGGTTAAATAAAAAACTTGAGTCTTTTCGTGGGAGTGGTGGAAAAGTTTGTCTGCACCATTTTCAAAGTTTCACTTCCGAAGCGGAGTTTGTTGCGAAAGAAATTAAGCAGGCTCATCAAAGCGGAACGCCTTATGAAGAAATGGCCATACTGATCAGAACAAACGCTTTGGCTCATGCATTTGTCGAGGAATTGAAATTGCAGGGTATCCCCTATCAGATTCGCAGTCCGAAAGGCTTGCTTGCGCTTCCCGAGATAAAAGATTTGATTTGTGTTTGCAAGATTTTGGCGAATCCTTTTGATGATGTGGCGATGTTGCGGTTGCTTAAGCTGGACAGTCTGGATATTTATATGTCTGAGATTCTTGAATTGATGAAAAAGGCGGGCCATAGATCACTTTTTGCAAGCATGAAGGAACAAAGCGGGGCGTCTTGTGGTGATAATTTGAGTTTGCCCGGTGTGGAAAGCGGTATATCTCGTGTCGAGGAAATTCTGAAAAGTTTGATTGAATTTTCGAAAAAAAAATCCGTGGGTCTTGTTTTGAATGAATTTTTGAAACTTTCCGGGCATTTGAAATATTTGATTGACGGTGAAAAATATGAAGAAATTGAAAATATCAATGAGTTTGCCAAGCAGGTAAATAAATTTGAGCGTGAGCATAACGAAAATACCGTAGTTGATTTTGTGCAGTATCTGGATTTGCTGGAAGAGGCCGGGACATCGCTTAGTTATGATGCTTTCAAAGATAGGCAGAGTGTGCAGATTTTGACAATCCATGGCAGCAAGGGATTGGAGTTTGAAAAAGTTTTTATGGTGGGTCTTGTGAAAGGACGTTTTCCTTCTATCAACAGACGGGATACTTTTGAAATTCCAATGGAATTGACCAAAGAAATTTATCCGGAAGGAGATTTTCATGTGCAGGAGGAGAGGCGACTTTTTTATGTGGCAATGACGAGGGCGAAAGATGATTTGTATTTTACATATAGCGATTTTTATGAGGGTTCGAGGAACTGGAAGGTTTCGCCTTTTGTTAATGAAGCTTTGGAAAGCGGAGCTGTTGAAAATTTTGAGCATACTGATGATGAAGATGCGATTTCGAAATTGCAGAAATTGAAACAAATCGAGAAGCCGAAGCTTGAGGTTTTACCTTTGAAGTCGAAGAATTTGAGCTATAGCCAGATTGATACTTTTAGAACTTGTCCGCTTCAGTACAATTACAAATATGTGTTGAAAATTCCGCTTCAGGATTCCCATACTTTGAGTTTTGGCAGCAGTGTGCATGAGACTTTGCGTGAGTTTTATCAGCGGTTGAAGACAGGAAAGAAGGTTTCGGTTGAATTGATGGAGGAGCTGTATGAAAAATCCTGGCAGCCGTTTGGCTATGAAAGTGTCGAGCAGGAGAAAAGTAAAAAGGAAAAGGGTTTGGAGATTTTGAAAAATTTTTATGAGAAAAATAAGAATCCATGGGTGATTCCGGCTTTTTTAGAAAAAAACTTTTTTCTTAGGGTTGGCGAATATGCCATTTCGGGGCGCATAGATCGAATTGATAAACTTGAGGATGGAACTTATGAAGTGATTGATTATAAAACCGGCAGATTCAAGAAAACGCAAAATCTGAAGAAGGATTTGCAATTGTCGATATATGCTTTGGCGATTAAAGAGGTATTTGGATTTACCGCTTCAAAATTAAGCCTTTATTATCTGGAGGATAATGTAAAAGTTTCAACGGCACGAAGTGATGAGGATATGAAAAATGTTGCTATTGAATTTGAAGAAATGATTGGAGGGATGCAAAAATCCGATTTCATGCCGACTCCGGGGGAGATGTGTAATTTTTGTCCGTTTAGGCTGATTTGTCCGGCGGTTTAGGTATGAGGCAGAGGGATTTATATTTTTCCTCATCGCTCAGATTCGCCACTGCCAAGCAGTTGTCTCAATTCGCAATTCGGAAAAACACAAATCCCTCTGCCTATTCCAAGCTAAAATTGGGGGCAAGTATCTTCAATCTTGGTGAAATATTACATCTACCACTCATCTCCTTAGAAGGAATATGGGGTCTCGATCTCATTATTCTCCTCGCTTGATTCAGAAATGTTTTTTTCTGTGTCGACGACAAATTTTACTGTGCCGGTGTTGGGATATTGATAGATTGTTTTTGGGATGGGATAGACGAAGTTGAAAGAATCTCCGGGGGCTATAGAACTATAAGAATCAGTATTGGAGAAAACTTCCTGACCGTTGATGTAAATTGCATATTTAAAAGGTTTTCCCTGGTTTAGCGGGCCCTGTCCGGCATTGGAAATTGTGGCGCTGACTTTTAGGTCCTCATCCGGGGATGCGGCTAAAACTTCGAGACCGGCCTTGAGGTCGGGAAGCAGTCCTGTGTCCGGATTTTCCTCTCCTAAATTTCTATCCAATTGTCCTTTGAAAAGAGCACTGTTGTTGCTCTGCATAAAATAAAAGCCGCCGGCGAAAATGCTGACCAAAAGAACTGTGAGAATTGTTTTTCCGTGTGTGCCCATAGGAGTGAGGTTAGATTTGATTTATTTTTAACACTTCCGCTCCAAGTGTGGAAGTAGATTTTATTCAACCTGAGGTTTGTCCACCAAAACAGGTACGATCCCTCCCCCACTTTCGCCATCGGTGATGCTGTAAACGTCCTTGTCGATTTTTTTAAACTCCTTGCAGGCGGTGTTGTACATATTTACAGTTGTTCCCAGATTGCTGCCGACTTTTTGCATGTAGGTCTCATAGCTGCCAAGATGTTTGCCAAGGTCTGCGACTTTTTTGATGATTTCTTTTACAGATTCTTCCATCTTTAGGGCTTTCAACCCCTGTAAAACTGTCTGCAAATAAGCAAAAAACGAAGTCGGTGAAACGATAATCACATGTTTTTTGAAGGCGTACTCGATCAGGTCGTTGGCATTGATGTCGAGCGTGCCGGTTTTGTAAATGAGCAAGTTGTAGTAAATGCCTTCGGCGGGAATAAACATAAAGGCAAAATCGGTGGTATCTTCATTTGAACGAATGTACTTGGAGGTTTCATCAATGCGGATTTTGACGTCCATTTTAAATTCTTTTTCGAGCTTTTCGCGCTTGCTTTCGTCCTGCTCATCCATGATTTTGTTGTATTTCTCCAGAGAAAACTTGGCATCTATTGGAATGATTTTGTCCTTGAAAAAGATCACCGCATCGACTATTTCGCCGTTTTTGAAGGAATATTGCATCTGGTATTGATTTGGAGCTAGTACATGGGAAAGAAGAGATTCGAGAAAGTATTCGCCTAGAATGCCGCGCTGTTTGGGATTTTTTAGGATGTTTTCCAGACTTTGCATTTTTTCGGAGAAATTCAGGACTTGCTTATTTGTCTGATCGAGCTGTGTAAGCTGTTTTGTAACATCCTGAATCAGCCTGGCGCTCTGGGAAAACTGCTGCTGAAGAGTCTCGGTCGAATGTTTGAGTCCTTTAGCGATGCGTTCATCGATTTTATCCAGTTTCTCCTGAGCTTCTTTGCGATTTTCAACACTGCTATCGCGAAAGTCCTTGCGTAGAGCTTCGATGTATTCGAAAATGAGTTTCTGGTCTTGCGGCTCTTTTTTCAGGTCTTTGAGTTTTAAAATAAGCAGCGCAAGCGCGCCCAAAATTGCCAGGCCGATGATGATTAGAGTTGTTTCCATGTTGGTAGTTAGTTTTTCATGTGGAATATACACGGAAACGGCTTTACTTTGAAGCTGTTTTTCCGTAGACTGGCTAAGATTTTTATAGCCAAAAAAAATGTCAGCAAAACTTGCGGATCTCGCAGAACAATTGGATATAGACGTGAAAAGGCTCAAAGAAAAGATAGTTGAGCTGGGTTTTGAAGTGGCTCCGAGGGCAAGGGTAATTGACAAAGAGATTGCAGACTTGGTGCTTTTGGAGATGAAAGGTAATCTTAATAAACCGGAGGGCGCGGAAACCGGCAAAAAGGTCAAGGCAAAAATCGGGGACAAGGATGTTGATGCTTTGGAGGAGGAAGTTTTGGAGGCGCCAAAGGATGTGGCCGAAATGTATGATGAAATGATCGCAGAGGAGCGGGAAAGGGAAATCGTGAAAAGTCAAAGAAAGAAAACTGCAGGAAAAGAGGGAGTGAAAAAGAAAAAAGATGAAGTTGTACAGGTTGATGCGGCAAAGGACTTTATTGAAATTTCAGAAAGTATTTCCGTCAAAGAATTTGCGGAAAAAACCGGAATTAAGATTGCAAAAATTATAGGTGAATTGATGAAAAACGGCATTCTGGCCAATATCAATCAACAGATTGATTTTGATACTGCACAGATTATTGCTGATGATATGGGAGTAAAGTTGAAGAGGAAGAGAGTGGCGGCCGGGGCGGAAGAATTTATGTCCGGTGATATTTCAAATTTGTTGAAAGAAGATGATGTGGCCGATCTCAGGAACCGGCCGCCAGTAGTTTGCGTAATGGGACATGTAGATCATGGAAAAACAAAATTGCTTGATGCCATTCGGGAGACTGATGTGGTTTCAGGGGAATCAGGTGGAATTACTCAGCATATTGGCGCCTATCAAGTTGAGAAAAAGGGCAAGCTGATTACTTTTTTGGATACTCCCGGGCATGAAGCCTTTACCTCCATGAGGGCTCGCGGCGCAAAGGTTACGGATATTGCAATCTTGGTAGTGGCAGCCGATGAAGGCATCAAGCCGCAAACAATTGAGGCTATTAATCACGCGAAAGAAGCGGGAGTTCCTATAATTGTCGCAATCAATAAAATGGATAAGCCGGGAGCGGCAATTGATCGCGTAAAAGGTGAACTTACCGAGCACGATTTGCAGCCGGAAGACTGGGGTGGCAAGACAATTTGTGTTCCGGTTTCCGCTTTGAAGAAAGAAGGCATTGATGATCTTTTGGATATGATTTTACTGACGGCGGAAATGGAGGATCTCAAAGCCAATCCCGAACGTGAAGCTGTTTGTACCGTTGTTGAGGCCAATCTGGATAAAAACCTGGGACCGGTGGCGACCGTTTTGGTCAATACAGGCACATTGAAAATCATGAATAATGTCATTGTCGGCAATACTTTTGGACGTATCAAAGTAATGAAGGATTATACCGGAAAATCTGTTTTGAAAGCTTTACCCAGTACTCCCGTTTTGATTGCCGGACTGCATGAAACTCCCAAGAGCGGCGATATTTTGCAAGTTGTGAAAGATGAAAAAACGGCCAGGGAAAAGGCGGAAGAAATAGGCTTAAAAACTCAATTGCAGGCCGAAGAAAAACTTTCAGGCATGAGTCAGATTTTGGCAACGGTAAAAGCTGATAAGATTTTGAAACTTGTGATAAAGGCTGATACCAAGGGCTCTCTGGAAGCTATCAGGCAAAGTCTGGCCAAAATAAAAGATGAAGAAGTGGCATTGAAAGTGATTCATGCAGGCGTTGGAAAACTCAATGAATCAGATGTGATGATGGCCGCAGCAAGCGGCGGACTCGTGATAGGATTTCATAGTGATTACGATTCGCCTTATGTCAAAAAAACAGCCGAGCGTGAAGGAGTCGAAGTGAAAATGTATACGGTTATTTATGATTTGCTGGAGAATATTAAGCGAATTTTGAGTGGTCTGATTGAAGCGGAACTGATTGAAGTGATTATCGGGCGAGCGGAATTGAAGCAGATATTTTTAACAAAGAAAAAGGATTTGATTGTCGGCTGTAAAGTTTTGAGTGGAAAAGCCCAGAGTAAGAGCAAGGCCCATGTAATACGTCAAAGCGGTGGTGAAGAAGTAAGGGTTGGCGATGTAGAAATTGCGTCACTCCGCAAAGTGGATCAGGAAGTGAAAGAAATCGGCGAGGGTAATGATTGCGGTATGAAATTAACGGGATTTATGGATTTGAAAGAGGGCGATATATTTGAAATGTTTAAATATGAAGAAAAGCGCAGAACTCTCGAGTAAAAAGGAGTCATCTAAAGTAAAAAAAATTGTTTTGCCGATACATGTCGATGATCGAGGAAGTTTGGTGGCGGCTGAAATGAAGGATTATGTTTCCTGGCCGGTTGCAAGGTTTTATTACGTTACCGAGGTTTTGAAACCGAGGGGCGGGCATGCCGTAAGACATGAAAAGAAGATCTATATTTGCCAGAAAGGCCATGTGAAGGCAAAATTTCATGATGGTGAGAAATGGATCGAATTTGATATGAACGGCCCGGGGGATGCGGTTTTGATGGAAAGTATGTGCTTCCGGGAATTTTATGATTTCAGTGGCGATGCTGTACTTTTGGCTGTATCCTCAGTAAATTATCATAAAGAGGATTATATTTACGATTTTGACGAATTTCTTAAAGAAGTTAATTCATGAAAATTCTAATCACGGGAGGCTGCGGATTTATCGGCAGCAACTATGTACATTATCGCTATGAGAAATATCCGGAAGATGAGATTGTCGTCCTGGACAAGCTGACTTATGCCGGAAATAAGGATAATTTGAGAGATCTGCTTCAATCTTCGAGAGTGAAATTTGTGCATGGAGATATTGCCGATAAGGATTTTGCGGATGCACTTTTTGCAGAGGAAAAATTTGACAAGGTTATCAATTTTGCCGCAGAGACACATGTAGATCGCAGCATTACAGGGCCTTCTGTTTTTGTTCTGACAAATATTGTCGGCACACAAAATTTGCTTGAAGCATCACGTCAAAATGGAGTTTTGCGATTTCATCAGGTTTCTACCGATGAGGTTTATGGCGATTTGGGAACCGATTCCAATGATTTTTTTACGGAGGAAACTCCGATAGCGCCAAATTGTCCTTACGCAGCTTCAAAGGCTTCCGCGGATCTGCTTGTAAAAAGCTATTTCGAAACTTATCAAATGCACTGCACTTTGAGCCGCTGTTCAAACAATTACGGCCCTTACCAATTTCCGGAAAAACTAATCCCCTATTTTTTCCGTTTGATTTCCGAAAACAAGCAGGTACCCGTATATGGGGACGGCAAAAACGTTCGCGATTGGCTTTTTGTCCTGGATCATTGCAGAGCCCTGGATTTGATTTTGGAGCAGGCGGCTGCCGGCGAGGTCTACAATATAGGCGGCAATAATGAGAAAACAAACATGGAAATCACCAAATTTTTACTGAATTTTTTGGGTAAGGATGAAAGTCTTATTACTTTTGTTGATGACCGGCTGGCGCATGACAGAAGGTATGCGATTGATGCTTCGAAGATAAAAAAAGAGCTGGGCTGGGAGCCGTCGGTAACTTTTCAGGAAGGATTAAAGAAAACTTTTAATTGGTATCGCGATAATCAGGACTGGGTTTTGAGTTTGACAGATAAAATCGAAGAGAGAAAGCATCGACAGGTAAGCAAAACGCCGCTCGCTTCCAGTCGGAAATAGCACGTCGCTCGCCAAGGCGCTACACAGCTCGCCCGTTTGCATGAAAAAAACTAAATGGCTATAGTGAATTAAATTTTTTAAGCTTATGAAATACTCAAAATTTTTCGGGAAAACACAAAAAGAGGTGCCAAAAGATGTGTTAATAAGAAGCCACGAATATCTGGTGCGAGGCGGTTTTATAAATCAGGTGGCCGCGGGGCTTTATGATTTTTTGCCGTTGGGTTTTTTGGTACTTAGCAAGCTCGATAGAATCATCAAAGAAGAACTTAGTAAAAAAGGCGTACAGCATTTGTTGATGCCTTTTGTTCATCCGGCTTCGCTCTGGAAGGAGACAGGGAGATACGACAAAATCGATGTGCTGCTTAAATTTACTTCCGCGAGAGGTACCGACTGCGTTTTGGCGCCAACTCATGAAGAAACAGTGACCGATCTGGCCAGAAAATATTTGAAAACTTACAAAGATTTGCCGGTTATTTTGAACCAAAATCAATGGAAATACAGAGATGAAATGCGCGCTACGGGCGGACTGCTTAGGACTCGTGAGTTTCTGATGCAGGACGCTTACAGTTTTGATTGCAATGACGTTGGCCTTGATGAAAATTTCAAAAAGATGAGTGAGGCATATCACGCGATTTTTGAAAGAATCGGTCTGGACGTGACTGTAGTAAAGGCCGATAGCGGAACCATGGGTGGATCAGACAGCGAGGAATTCATGGTTTTGGCCGATGCTGGAGAGGACAAGATTTTGATTTGTGACAAATGCGATTATGGAATGAATCTGGAGAAGGCCGAAGGAATGTCTGACGGTGATTTGTGTACGGAATGCGGCAAGGGAAACTTTAAGATAGTTAATGCGATTGAGGCCGGTCATGTTTTCAAGCTGGGAACTTGTTATGCGGAGTCGATGAAGGCATATTTTGTTGATGAGGATGGATCGAGTAAACCTGTGATTATGGGATGCTATGGAATTGGTATCAGTAGACTTGTAGCTTCTATTGCGGAAGTCAGTAATGATGAGAACGGTTTGATCTGGCCAAAAAATGTCGCTCCTTTTCAGATCAATCTGCTTTCCTTGGGCAAGGAGAGTGAAGTTTTGGAGAAGGCTGAAGAGCTTTATGGCGAGCTTGTCGGGGAAGGCTTTGAAGTTTTGTACGATGATCGCGATGAGAGTGCGGGAAAGAAGTTTGCAGATAGCGATCTGATTGGGATTCCGGTGAGGCTTATTGTGAGCAAGCGAAGTCTTGAGGCTAAAAGTGTCGAGCTGAAGTATCGAAGCGGGGGGGACGCTATGATGATCGCTTTTGATGATTTGTCGGGTGTCCTGCAAAAGTTTTTTAAATAACTTGAGGTGAAAGTCATTTTGTTGGGTAAAAACGGAATGTTGGGTTCGATGTTTTCGAGGCTTCTTCAGCAGAATCACGATTTTGAGGTTTTTGCTTTTGACAGGGATTTGGACATTACGGATGAGGATGCTTTGGATATCGAATTCGCGCGGGTGAGGCCTGATTTTGTTTTGAACTGTGCCGCTTATACAAATGTTGATTTGGCTGAAAGTACGCGGGAGTTGGCGTTTAAGATAAATGCGAAGGGGCCCGGATTTGTCGCTGCAAAATGCAAGGCGTATGGGGCGAAACTGATACATTTCAGCACAGATTACGTTTTTGACGGCTCAAAAGCTGGCGATGGTTACATGGAGGGTGATGTCCACTGTCCGATCAATGTTTATGGCGAATCAAAACTTGAGGGAGAGAAGGCGATTGCAGCCGAGATGAGTGATTTTTACATCATTCGAACTTCCTGGCTTTTTGGGCCGGGTGGAAAAAATTTTGTAGACACGATGCTCGAGCTTGGTGGAGAGGTTTTGTCTGGTGAGCGCGATTCTTTGCGGGTGGTTGACGATCAAGTGGGCAGTCCAACCTATACTTTTGATTTGGCCGAAGCGGTTTTGAGGGGTTTTTTGTTGCCGTTTTTGGAGGGCGGGCCTCAACTTGATTTTGGCATTTATCATCTTACAAACAGTGGAAAATGTTCGTGGTATGAATTTGCGCGGGAAATCTTCAGATTCAAGGGCATGAATGTGGCTTTGAAGCCTATTTCAAGTGAGGAATTTGTGCGGGCAGCGAAGAGGCCGAAAAATTCCGTGCTTTTGAGTGCTAAAATTGATTTTGGTGTACGGGGTTGGAATGTGGCGGTATGTGAGTATTTGAAAAAGTATCTCCGGGGATAACTTTTGGACTGATGGGCATTAGGCTGCGCCAAGTTTCTGCGCAGGGGATGCCTGGCGCAGATTTTCTAAAATCGCATATTTGTTTTAGAACTTGCACTATCTCAAAAGTGGCTTGTCTTAAAGCTATTTTTTCTTTAGACTGTCGATAAATATGAAAGGAATAATTCTGGCGGGAGGAACCGGTAGCAGGCTTTATCCCCTTACAAAGGTTACAAACAAGCATCTTCTTCCGGTTTACAACAAACCGATGATTTATTATCCACTTTTTACTCTGAAAAATGCGGGGATTACCAATGTGATGATTGTTTCAGGTGCGGGGCATGCGGGAGATTTTCTTGAGCTTTTGGGGAGTGGAGCGAGTTTTGGGATGAGGATAAGCTATGAGGTGCAGGAAGAGGCCGGCGGTATCGCCCAGGCTTTGGGAATGACAGAACATTTTGCGAACAATGAAAAAATTATCGTGATGCTGGGAGATAATATTTTTGAAGATGATATGACTGCCGCCGTTGAGGATTTCAAATTTCAGCCGAGGGGTGCAGCGGTTTTTCTCAAATCGGTGAAAAATCCCAGTGCTTACGGTGTTGCGGAAATTGTTGACGACAAAATTGTAAAAATTGTCGAGAAACCGCAGGAGCCAAAATCGAATTTGGCGGTGACGGGGCTTTATATGTATGACCCGCAAGTTTACGATGCAATACGCAGCTTAAAACCATCACATCGCAACGAACTTGAAATTACCGATGTGAACAATTTTTATCTTGAACAGGGCAATTTGAAGTACAAAATTTTGGATGGATTTTGGGGAGATTGCGGGGAGTCTTTTGACAGTCTGGTTGAGGCTTGCAAGCTTGTACAAGGCAGCCATTTGGCGCGAGTGCATAAGGATTTGTCTATTGATGTGGTCGACAGTGCGAAATTGGCCCATGTGACTTCCGGGCTTCAAATTAAATAATGATGAAAAAGACAATTTTAATAGGTGGTTCAGTTGCTTATGATCGCTTGATGACTTACAAGGGCAGTTTTAAGGATGTGATTTTGCCGGAAAATCTCGAACATTTGAGCATATCTTTTTTTGTCGGTGAGGAAAAAAATTATTTTGGCGGATGCGCGTGCAATGTCGCTTATAGCTTGAAGTTGCTTGGCGAAAATCCGCTGATTTTCGGAGTGGCAGGTGATGATTTTGATTCTTATGAGAAGTGGCTCAAGAAAAACGAAATTTCAAGTGAATGTATCGAAATTGATGAAACCAATAAAACGGCGACTGCTTATATTTTGACGGATGCCGGTCAGAGGCAGATTGCGATGTTTGCTCCGGGGGCAATGAGCAATGCAGAGAAGGCCATGCATTTTTCGGCTGTCGAGAAGTCTCAAGGCGGTTCTGGGCAAATTGCATTTGCGATTTTGGGAGCGGAAGCGCCTTTTCGGATGATGAAATTTGCGGAAGAATGTCTGAGATGCGGAATTAAATATTTTTTTGATCCGGGTCAGGCGATGTCGGGACTTAATAAAGAGCAAATTGAATTTTTGATCAAAAATTCTTCCGGTGTTTTTGCAAATGAATATGAAGCGGGGTTGATGTCGGAAATAACCGGACTTTCTTTGATGCAGATTGCAAATGACACGGGCTTTTTTGTGCGCACTTTGGCGGAAAAAGGCGCGGAGGTGTATGAAAATGACAATATGCATCATGTCAAAGCGATAAAAGCCGATGTGGATCTTGATGTGACCGGTTGCGGGGACAGTTTTCGTGCCGGATTTTTGCATGGACTGATGGCAGGCAAAAGTTTAAAAAGATGCTGCGAGATTGGTGCAACGGTTGCTTCATTTGTCATCGCTAAACAGGGTACTCAGAGGCACAGTTTCAGTTATGAAGAGTTTGTCCTTAGGCTGTCAGAACATTACGGAGAGTAGTTTTTGCGAATTTTTCCAATTCTTTTTGTGCAGTTGCGGCGCAGTTTGTTGCACTTCGTTTTGAAGTCTCATAGGAGCGCTTTAGGTTTGCGAAGGAAATGTTAGCAAGATTCAGTGAATTTTTTACCAGTTTCAGGTCTTTCAGCGTTGCTGTGACTTTGACGGCGTAATTGATGGCGGTGAAAGGTGTTTCACATTTGATTGCGGTGATGACGGAATGAAGGCGCATGCAGAGGGCAAATTTTGCATTTGAAAAGAGCGGAAAAAGCTCAGATGGATCCGAAATATCAGGGATGAGTTCGATACTTTTTTGATCTTTTATGTGTGAAAGAACTTTTTGGTGAATGATGCTGTCTGCTTCGTGACCGGTTTGGAAATTCACAAGTTTGACTGCCAGATTTTCTTTGTCGCGGAGGTAAATGAGGAAATCGGCGATGTGCTTGTAGAAGGATTTTTTGAGGCTGGGCATTTGGCGGAGAGCGACGAGGGCGTAAGGGGGCGGCGATGAGGAGGAATGGCCCCGCTTAGCGGGTCTGGCCCCGGGGATAGGCTCCAAGTTTTGAAATGCGAAGTCCGGTGCCATGTGGATTTTTTTTGTAATGCCGAGATTTTTCAGATTTTCCCGGGAACCGCTATCGCGCACCGTTATCAGGGTTGCCTTATTGAAGAGCCGCTTTATCATGAATTTCAAAATTGGATTTCCGGTTTTTCCGATGCTTTGACCGCACATTAAAACTTTTTTGCCGAGTTTATAGGCGTGATAAGCCTGAATTGCCCAAATAAAGTTCGCATAAAAACTTAAACTCAAAAACAATCCCCCACCGCCAAGAATAAAAAAATCGCATTCCCGAACCGCTTTTTCAGTTTCTTTTGATTTTCTGAAGAAGCTCCTGATGCCTGCGGGAAATTGCCTGACCGAATCAACATGGTGCAATTTGCTTGTCTGAAGCGGATTTGCGCTTAGTACGGTGATTTTGCAATTTTTGCCAACTGCATTTTCAACTGATTGAAGAAGGCCGCTTAAAATTAATTCATCTCCAAGATTTTTGGCTCCGTAATTTCCGGCAATGACGATTTTCACAGTTTTCATCACTTGAAAGTATAGCTTTTGCGATGGATTTCACAACGACCGTATTTCGAAATATTGCTCCTATGAAGCCGAGTCAGGTAGCCCATGTGCTTTTCGAAGCCGTAATTTTTGTAAATTCCGGCGTAGTGAGTCATCAGGCGATCGCGCACGACTTTTGCAAGGATAGAAGCCGCTGCAATGACTCTGATTTTTTCGTCGCCTTTGATGATGTTTTGGTGTTTTTCCACGATAATTTGCTTATCGCGGCCATCAAGAAGCGCGATGTCCGGCTTTACGCGAAGATGCCTTACACAAAGGTAATTTGCAAAAATTGTGGCATTCAAAATATTCATCTCGTCGATTGTCGCATGCGGAACTATTGTAATACTGTAATCAATGGCGCTTTTTAAAATCATTCCGAAAAGCTTTTCGCGGACGTGTGGTGTGAGTTTTTTGCTATCGTTTAGATTTGGCAATTTCGCATTTTCTTTCAAAATTACAGCGGCGGAGACTACGGGTCCTGCAAGCGGTCCCCTGCCCGCTTCATCAATGCCGGCAATCAAAACAAGCCCGGATTTTTTCAATTGGGCTTCCAGAGGGATGAAATGAAACATTTTGCTTTTTTCAGAGGTTTCCTAGGCTTCTTTTTCGGAGGTGGAGGGCTCGGGGGCAGGGAGATTCGGCTGCGCCTCATCTCTGGCCTCATTTCCGGCTAAATTCTTGTCGGATACGAAACTGCCCCTGAGTTTTGCAGATTTGCCTGAACGGTCGCGCATGTAGAACAATTTTGCGCGGCGTACTTTTGAAGTTTTTTTGACCTCAATTTTTGTAATCGTAGGTGAACAAAGCGGAAAAATTCTTTCTACGCCGATACCGTCAACCACTTTGCGTACAGTTATAGTCTTATCTGCTCCATAGCCGCTATTTATCCTGATAACAAGTCCTTCAAACGCCTGGATACGCTCTTTCTCGCCTTCTTTGATTTTTTGAGAAACGCGCACAGTGTAGCCCGGTCTGATCTCCGGAGTATTTTTTTTGATAGCTAATTTTTGGACTTCCTGAAGTAAATTCATCTTAAATTTGGCGTAAAATGCTAGGGAAATATATAGAAGGTCGTCTTTTTAATCAAGAGATTTTGTTGATGGGGATTTCGTTTGTCGGATCGTTGATCAGATCGGTAATAAATTTATCGCGGCAATTTAAGCGATAATTGTAATCTTCCTCGCTCATAATGCTGAATTTTACCGGCCGCGGCGTGCGTAATTCACTGTTTATATAATCTGCGAGCTGCTGTTTATCGATCGTGCCCACTATCAGCATATCCACACTATCGGTATCGCGATTGATAAACTGTCCGGAAAGAACAATCAATTTAATCAGGCCCATTTTGGCTATATCCCGCGCAAAAGCGTGCTTATTTGAAAGCACTTTCAGAAAAATGCTGCGCAGTTCCTCGAAAAGCATAAATTCCTTGTTCACGCAGTAATATTTCTTGCGATTCTTGGTTTTGCTCCGCAGCAAGCCAACTCTTTTCAAATTATCCAATTCACGACGAACGGAATTAATTTGTTCATCAAGCTTCCTTGTCAGTTCCCTGATGAAAAATTCCTCGTTGGGATTCATCAGAAACACCGTCAGAAGCTTGATACGCGCGTTTGACGTAAAAAGCTGTTTCAACATTTGAACCTAATTATTTGCCCACTTGCGGTTGCCCGCCGCATGAAACGTACACAAAATGTATACGATTCTTAGGCGAAATTACCCTTTTTCCGGGGGGAATGCAATATTTTTTTGTACGGAAAAATTAGAATTGCTCGTCTTCCTCGTCAGAGCTTGTAGCCATGACTCGGGTGATAAAGGCGTGATAAAAAGCACCGGTTAAAATACCGATAATGGCGATGCCGAGGGTCAGGAGTGTCGGATTTGATGTAATGTCGTAGAAGAAAAACATCATTCCGCTGCACTGCGCGCTGATGTTTTCGAAAGAAAGAATCAGGATCAGAACGGAGAAAATGATGGAAGCTGTAAGGTAGAATAATTTCATAGATGGTTTAGGTTTGAGAATTTTTCTTATTCTAGTGCGAAGCGGGCTTTGGCGCAAGATGGGGGCATGGAAATTCGACTTCGTCGAATTTTTGTCCCCGGGGATACTTTTCAGCTAGAGAAGATTCGAGAGTTTTCTTCAGGAGTTTTGTGGTATTTCTAGAATTTGATGAGAAAGCGGGACAAACTTCTATTGCGTGCTTGGATATACCGATTTTTCAACTGAAGCTGTTAATTCTGCAGGAAGATTTTTAATTGCTTTTAAAACATCTCTGGGTGTTTTACAGTTGGGGATGACTTTCTCTAATTCCTCTAGATATCTTTTACTTAAAGAAAAATCTACTCCCTCTTCACCTCGCCAAGTCCCGGCAACTTTTCTTATTGTTGTCATACTGGACATGCCATGACCAAGACTCACCCCGCCTTGCATATTTTTTAGGCCTGCTCCAAAAGAAATTCTCCTGGATATATTTTCCGGCAGACACAATAAACAGTAATAAAATTGATCAAGTGCTGTTCCAATTTTCATGTTCCAATCTTGGATACTTGTTGATTTGCCGGTGATAATTCTAGAAATTATTTCTTTAACCGAATCGCTAAACCATCCATCGGGTAATCTTTTATCAAGTGATGTGCTGTCTATATTGACTGTGCCCATAGAAAAATCTCTTTCCGTTTGGGGCTTTGCTTTTAAGATTTGATCCAGTTGTGGAATTGCCGCAATGGACCATTGTTCTGCCGGGATTGCAATAACATGCATTTGACCATAGCGGCGACCTGTAGCATTTTCACCGCCTTCCGGTCTAAGACGATATCTTGCGCAGACTATGTACGGCTTGCCGTCAATGACTTTTGTAGTTTTAATAGTTTGTCCTTCATCCTTGCCCGACCATGGATAACTTTCGTCTGAGTCTAGTTCCGTTGAGTCCAAAAAAAGCTTCCTTGGACTGCAGGTTTGATCTTGCACATCTTCTGAAAGTCCTTGGCTGCGACCGGTTATTTGGTGCTCAATCCCCCTTACGATTGGCCCGTCGGGACTTTGAACCGGTTTTCCATAAATCAATTGCTTGAATTCCAGCTTACGTGGCTCTACTTCGTCAGCCTCAGACGGTACATCGGCTTGGGATTCCAGGGTGAGCCTTTTGCGTAAAGACTCACGTTCTTTGTCTACGGCTTCTGCCGCAGCTTTTGCTTTCCAATCTATTGGTGGTGGTTGTGGTGACGCTTTAGGCCTTTCCTTGAACCAATCTAAAATTCCCATATTTTTTTATTTGTCGTATTATAACACAATTTGTTCACTTTTTCAAGCTGCCGAAGAATTACCTTACTTCTTCAATAAAAAATCAAGAAAATTTTCGCGATTAATTAACTCAAATTCAGAATTTTCATAGGTTTCTTTCCAAATTTTTGGAGCCTTTGGATTTTTTTTCCCATACTTAAATTCGTAGCCATATAGGCTTCCTTCCCGTTCCTCCACATAATCCAATTCAACGCCCGTATGTAAGCGCCAAAAATATCCGGAGGCTGGAATTAATTTGTAATTTAACAATTTCAATCTTTCAATAATTAAAAAATTTTCCCATAGCTGGCCGACATCATTACGATCATTCAGATTTTTCAAATTATCAATAACGATGTTTCTTATGCCCAAATCATAAAAATAAATTTTATCCATCTTGGATACTTCTTTTCGTAAATTTCTACTTAATCCACTCATTCTAAAAATCACAAAAGTTTTTTCCAGCAAATCTATATAATTTGCTACGGCGCTTTTGGAAATATCCAAACTGTTCGCAAGTTCACTTATTGATACCTGATTGCCTATTTGAAAGGCCAAAAGTTTTAATAAATCTTTCAATTTATTGGAATGTTTAATCGTGGCCAATTCCAAAATATCTTTGTAAAGATAAGACGTACTCAAATTTTGTAAATATTCAAGCTTTAACTGATTATTTTCCAAAGAAAAAATCTCGGGATAGGAGCCATACACAAGGCGCTCTTCCAATTGAGATTTTAATTCAAAATCATTGTAAATTTCTTTAAGTTCTACGAAGGCGATAGGATATAAAGTGTAGTTCCAGGCTCTGCCGGTGAGTGGCTCATTAACTTTATTCGCCAAATCAAATGAGGATGATCCGGTTGCAATAATTTTTAATTGAGGCATTTGATCAATTAGAATTTTTAAATTAATTCCAATTTCCGGAATTTTCTGAGCTTCATCTATGAAAAGTAATTCGTAACCGCTAACCAGGGACCTGATCTTTTGAAAGTCTTTACTTGAAAGAACTTCGTTATACTTTTGTTCGTCCGCGTTGATAGATAAAGTTTTATAGCTTAATTTTTTTATAAGATCTTTTATCAATGTTGTTTTCCCAACTTGCCTTG
>JACQRJ010000034.1 GCA_016206505.1 Candidatus Peregrinibacteria bacterium
CATTTTGAAAAAGATTCAATATAAATTCCTAAATAAAGTAATTCATAAAGATTTTGTAATTAAGGTTGTTTTGGTCCTTTTTGCAACCATTGTGGGCTTTGTGCTGCAGAGGAAGATCGGTTTGCCAAATTATATAATCGCCTTTATGGGAGCGATGTTTTTGGGATTTTTAACTTCAAAAAGAGTGCACATAAAAGAATCACTGGAATCCATAGAATGGACAACGTTGTTTTTTTTCACCGGTCTTTTCATCATGGTGGCCGGTGTGGAGAAAACCGGACTTTTAAAAGAGTTAAGCCAGTTTATTGCCGGCAGTACAGGTGATCTCTTTTATTTATCGATTATAGTTTTGTGGTCAACGGGTATTGCTTCCATGATAATCGATAACATTCCTTTCGTTACAGTCATGGTGCCTGTGATTTTGGGCATACAATCACAATTGCCGGGAGTTGATACGACAGTTTTGTGGTGGGCGCTTTCAATGGGGGCATGTCTTGGAGGAAGCGCTACTATTATAGGCGCATCGGCAAACGTGGTGGCATGTGGATGCGCCGAGCAAAAGGGAGTTCACATTTCATTCATGGAATATTTAAAATTCAGTCTGCCTTTGACGCTGGGAATACTGGTAATTTGCAGCGTGTATCTATTTTTTGCGACAACTTAAATCGTATTTATGCATGTAAAAACTGAAATTTTTTCGAAGCTGTTGCGCGATCTTGAGGCCGAAATCGGTACGGGCGATTTGGGAAAACTGATTTTGCAATCAATGATTTTGTCCATTGAGAATTTAAAAGTGAACGATGCAAAAGCTTTTATGGAGCAGCTTGTGGGGATCATGGAAATTTTCGCCAATACAGAGCCGAAATTCGGTATTATAAATTATAATTTAAAGAAATTTTATCAGGCGTTTTCTAATGAATTTGGCAAGGATAAGAGTTCGCATAAGAAATGGAAAAAACTGGCAATAAAAGAGCTTGAAGAGATTCTGAATTTGGCTAAGAAACAGAAGCAATTGCTGCTTGAGAATGCGGAAAAAATAGATGTCGATGGAAAAACAATTTTGATTCACGATCATAGTCACAGTGTACAGGATGTATTGGTACATTATAAAAAAATGGGGAAACATTTTCGGGTGGTTATTGCAGAGCAGGAACTGGAGAAAACGCATAGCAATATCGAGAGACTGCATAACGCGGAGATACCTTTTCAGGTTGTGCCGGCATATATGCTTTCACATGTACATAGAAAGGTTGATATGCTTTTTTTCGGCGCGGTGACGTTGAAAGACACTATGGATTTTGTGATGGATCCCGGCACAAATGGCCTTATTTCAGAATTTCATGTAGCGAAAGTCCCGATTTACATGTTTATTGTGGCCAATAAGTTCAGTTTGTGGAAATCCAAAAAACGGGCTGAAGTTTTTATTCATAAGCATTTGCGAAAACATGAAGATAAAGCGATTGAATATGAAAGAATTAAGTATTCGCATGATCGTGTGCCGAGCAATCTTTTTCATAAGATAATTACCGATAGAGGGATTTTTACTCCCGTGCAATTGAAGAAGTTTTTTGCGGCGCAGATGAAGAAGTATGGATAGATCGCCAAACTCGCTACTTAATGGTGCCGGGGGAGAGAATTGAACTCTCGACACATGGATTTTCAGTCCATTGCTCTACCACTGAGCTACCCCGGCATTTTGTGAAAGATCACTTCGCAGATTTTAGTCTGTATAAACTCAATTGGCAATCGCATTTCTTATTCTTGCATTATGTGGCTGCTTTGGCTTAAGATTTCGCGCGTATGGAAAAGAAAAGAATCATCGTCAAAGTCGGAACAAATGCGCTGACGACTAGTGAAGGGCGCTTAAATGAGCCATTGATAGAAGACCTGGTCAGGCAGATTGCTGCGGTGAGAAACGGGCATGATGTACTTTTGGTGACTTCCGGAGCTATGGGTGCCGGGCGCAATATCATCAATAAAGAAATGCCGTATGACAATGTCACTTCTAGACAGCTTTATGCGGTTGTGGGACAGGTAAAATTGATGGAGCTTTATTCGAAGCTGTTTGCCAATCATAGCCGGATTGTGGCTCAGATGCTGGCGACGCGTGAAGATTTCCAAAATCGGACGCATTTTTTGAATACCAAAAACTGCATCGAATCTCTATTTCGCGAAGGGATTGTGCCGATCATGAATGAAAACGATTTCGTTTGCGTGGAGGAGTTGATGTTTACGGATAATGATGAGCTTTCCGGCCTGATTTCCAAAATGCTTTTTGCGGATAAATTGATTATTTTGAGCAATGTAATCGGTGTCCTTGATGAAAATGGCGGATTAATGCCGGAGTTTACGCCTTATGACAAAGTGCCGGGACATATAATTTCTGCCGATAAGTCATCTTTTGGTAAAGGAGGGATGCAGACAAAGTTTAAAATTGCGCAGCAGGCGGCCATGGATGGCACTGAAGTTTATATCACAAAGAGCGATGAGCCGAATGTGATTGTGAGGATAACCGATGGTGAGCATGTTGGTACGCGTTTTATAACGGGCAAATAGTTTATGGAGAAAATTTGCATAATCGGGTTGGGAAATATGGGAAAGTGCATCAAGAGTCTGCTTGGTGGCGGGTCTTTGGGGGAGAGGTTTTCAGTTGTGGAATGTGAGCATACTGATGATCCGAATGAAAAACTGAAAGATTGCGGAATTTTTATTCTTGCGGTGAAGCCGCAGAGCTTTGTAGAATTGGCGGCGAAAATTAACATTGATTTAAGCGATAAGTTGGCCATTTCGATCATGGCTGGAGTTTCGATTGCGAGTTTGCAGGAGAAGTTGAAGATGAAAAAAGTGGTTCGCACTCTGCCAAATTTGGCTTTAAAAATCGGGAAATCGTTTACGCCGTGGGTGGCAGCGGATGTGCTTTCTTTGGCTGAGCGGATTTTTGTGAAGGATTTGCTTAGAGCTTTTGGGGATGAGATGGAGGTAAAAGGTGAAGATGATATTGTTGCGGTTGGGGCCATGAGCGGTTGCGGGCCGGCATATTTTGCCTATATTGCGGAGCAGATAAAAAAATCAGCTATTTCACACGGATTTTCTTCTGAAGAAGCGGAAAAAATCGCTAATGTAACTTTTGTGGGCAGTGCGGAATTTTTGGAAAATGAAGGTATTTCACCGGAGGAGTTGAGAGCGAAAGTGGCTTCTAAAGGAGGTTCTACCGAAGCGGCGTTTAGAGTTATGGAGGGGGGAGGTTTGGGTGAGATTTTTTTGGAGGGAATTGAGGCTGCTATTAAACGTACAAAAGAATTGGGAAAATAACTTTATATGGATTTGAAAGAAGCTTTGAAAAAGGTCAAAGAAGCGGCGAGAATGTTTGTGCTTTCCGATGAGGAGGTATTAAATGCAGTGCTTTTGAGGCTGGCGAAGCTTTTGAGAGAGCGGCAGATTGATATTTTGGCTGCAAACAAAGTTGATTTGGACAAAATGGATAAAGATGATCCACTGCATGATCGAGTGATGTTGAATGTCGAGCGCATTTTGGAGATGGCAAAGAGTGTGGAAGAAATCGCGAGCTATAACTCCCCTATTGATATTTTGCTGGGAGAAAAGATGCAAGAAAACGGTTTGATTTTGAAAAAAGTTTCTGTCCCACTGGGAGTTATTGGCGCCATTTTTGAAGCACGTCCAAATGTCCTGATCGATACTTTTGCCCTTTGTTTTAAAGCGCGAAACGCCTGCATAATGAAAGGCGGCAGTCAGGCGGCCGAGACAAATTTCGCACTTTTTAAACTGGTTTTGGAGGCTCTTAAAAGCGGAGAAGCTTTCATGAAAAATCTTGCGATTTTGCTCAGTAATGAGAGAGAAGTTACCGCAGAGCTGCTGACAATGTCGGATTTTGTTGATGTGATTATTCCGCGCGGCAGCCAGGAACTGATTGATTATGTGAGAAAAAATTCCTTGATTCCGTTAATCGAAACGGGGCGCGGAGTTTGTCATACTTATGTCGATGAAGCGGCGGATCTCGAGAAAGCTGTGGCAATTGTTTTTAATGCGAAAACAAGCCGCCCGAGTGTCTGCAATGCTTTGGATACTTTACTGATTCATAGGGCGCGAATCGGTGATCTGCCTGAGATTTGCAAAGGACTAATTGATTTTGGAGTGGAGATTTTTGCGGATGAGGAGGCGTTTGAGGTTTTGCACAGCCGAGAAAGTGAGAATATGGAAACCCGGCAGAGCCGAGTTTTTGCTGTCCCCGGGGATAATATTTTTCGTGCTGCCCAAGAAAATTTTGGCATGGAATATATGAGTTTGAAGATGTCTGTCAAAGTTGCTTCGAGCCTTGAAGACGCCATTTCACATATCAATCATTACGGCTCCTTGCACAGCGAAGCGATTATTACGGAGAATCAGAGGGCGGCGGAAAAATTTATGAAAGCTGTCGATGCGGCATGCGTTTATGTAAATGCTTCAACGCGTTTCACCGATGGTGCGGTTTTTGGCCTGGGCGCGGAAATCGGTATCAGTACACAAAAACTTCATGCTCGCGGTCCAATGGGAATCAAAGAATTGACCACTTATAAGTGGAAAATTTACGGGGATGGGCAAGTGAGGTGATGGCCCTATTTGCTTGCAAAAAAAAGAAATATGCTATAATTAGAGTAATATTTATTTAACAAAAACAAAAATGCAAAAATCGACCAAAGTCATTCTTGGCATTCTGGGTGTAGCCGTGATTGGCTTTTTTATGTTTTATTTCGGCAACGGAGATACCTTTCAAGGTAGGCTTTCGAAAAATTTAGGGAAAGAAGATTCAAGGAAAACTACTCAGGAAGAGGCAAAAAAAACTGAAGAAGAACGTAGAAAAGCAGCTGCTGAAGAAGCTTCTAAGAAGGCTGCTCAGGAAGAGGCTAAGAAAGCTGCTAAGAAGGCTGCTCAGGAAGAGGCTAAGAAAGCTGCTGAAGAAGAAGCTGCCAAGAAAGCTGCTGAAGAAGAAGCTGCCAAGAAAGCTGCTGAAGAAGAAGCTGCCAAGAAAGCCGCCGAAGAAGAAGCTGCCAAGAAAGCTGCTGAAGAAGAAGCTGCCAAGAAAGCCGCCGAAGAAGAAGCTGCCAAGAAAGCTGCTGAAGAAAAGCCTTATCTGGATTTAGAAGTATTACCCGCAGAATTTGGCGATAATATAGTTTTTGACAAATCATCAGGCAATTTTGTTTTCAATTTTAGAGTTGTTAATGTTGGTACTAAGACTTTTGATGTTGAGACTTATAAGTACGGTTATTTCCGATATGGATTAGATGCCAAAGCAAAAAAAATGTGGGGTTCCGGTGCTGGATTTGTTGCTATGGAATCTATAGCTCCTGGTGAGCAGGTAAGTCTACAAAAAGAAATATCTTTAGGAAAGGATGTTTTGACTTCACTTGGAACAAAAGAAGGTGATGTCAATCTTGAAGTTTTTATAGATGCGTGCCCGTATGATGAAGGTCTATCACATGGTTGTGGCAATCCTAGTAATGATGTTGATTTGGGTAATAATTCTTACACGTTTAGTGTCCAGCCTTCATTTTTCAGTGAGTCTCAAAATATCTTACTTAATGATGCTGCACCTAATTTAGTTTTTGGCAGCTTTGCTGAAAATAATTTTATTGATTTTTTTGAAGCGAAGTATTCTACTACTAGCGTCGATTATGCCTTATATATGAGTATTATGAATAAAGGCGAGGCTTCAAATTTATATAATTACGGTACTAAATGTAAAGTTGCTTTGATAAATAAAGATGACGGTGAAGTATATGAGATCCAGGAAGTCTCTTGTGATACGGTGTCCTCATTTAAATACAGCCATATTGCTTATATTACTTTTATAGTTAAACTTTTTGAAGATGCTGAAAAAGGGCTAACCGATCCTAAGGCTGTGGTGTTGCCTGAAGGCGTAGGTATTGATGATTTGATTCTTGTCTTAGATTATGATGATGTTATCAAAGAGTCCAATGAGGATGATAACGTGCTGCGCGTTAAGTTCAAATGATTTTTATATTTTCAAAGCCCCACATTGCAATAAATGTGGGGTTTTGTTTATATTGCCTGCATGATTGATAATGCGAAACTTTGCGAGCTTGCTGAAATTTCGCAGGAGAAAATGAAAAAATCTTTGAAGGCGCGAAAAGTTTTAGCCGATATTGCCGCCACAAAACGCTGGTATCTTTTTTATTATCCAAATTTGGCCGCTGCAAATTTTGCAGGCAAAAGTCTGGATAAGTGGCAGGAATTTGCGCTTGATTGCTGTTTACTTGACTGGAGGAAAGTTGAAAAAATCGAGATGCAATTCATCGAATTGATGAAAAAGGTGAAAGATGTACGAATTGTTGGCAAGGAAACGGATCTTTCGTTGTCCATTGCAGGGCAAAATTGGAGAGCGTGCTGCGGAAAGCGAAATTTGCCCGATGGGGAGATTTTTACGGCGCCAATCAAAAATAGCGTGAATGGCGTGATTTTGTATAATACGCCGAGTCATTATCGCGGGCAGGATTTTGCGTGGATCAAGCTATGGATGAAAAACGGAAAAGTTATGAAGGAAGAGTCGGATAATATTTCGGGGTTGCGGGAGATTTTGGCGACGGATAGCGGCGCGCGATATTTTGGTGAGTTTGCTTTCGGTTTGAATGAGAAAATTCTTGAGCCGACGAAGCAGATTATTTTTGATGAAAAGATTGGGAAAAGTCTGCATATGGCTCTGGGGAAATGCTATAAAGAAGCGCCAAACGGCAATGATTCCAGTGTTCACTGGGATTTGATTTTCAGGTTTAAGGAAGCGGGTGCGACACTTTATTTTGACGGGGTGAAAGTGTTTTTTGACGGGAAATGGCGGGATCGCCGCTTTGATTTTTTGAATAAAGGGATTTAGGAGGGAATTTTGCAACAGCAAAATTCCTATTGTTCCACTTCAACTTTTATGCCGCTTTTTTCTTCAAGGATTTTTAAAATTTCTTCGCGGTTTTCGAAGTAGTTTGAAGAGAAGCGGATTTTTTTGGTTTTATCGCCTTCCGTGCGATATTCGATTTCCAACGGTAAAACTGTCGCAAAATTCACAAAAGCTCCGGGCACTCCTTCATTTTGCACATAGTAAGTAGCGTTTTTGAGCTTTTTCAATGTTAATTTAGCGATTTTCGAATATGGTATTTCAAAAGTTCTGAGCATTTTATAAATAATACGATCATCAGTTAGTGTGATTTTTGCCGTGAACGCCATATAGAGGAAAACGATTCCTACAGGTGCGAGAATAAAAGACAGTATGCAAATAACCGCAGCGACAATAAACAAAGCTTTTCCCTGAAATTTGTATGTTTTATTCATGGCGACAATTTATCTGATTTAGGAAAGCCGTCAAGGAAGCTTTCCAGCGGCTCCGTAGTTGCGCCAAAAAAGATTGTCGGCTATATTTACATGGCATTTACCTCTTAAGTTTCATTTATGGCCAAAAATCAGGTTAACAATACAGGTTTAATCGCATCAATAATTATCGGTTCCATGTTGCTTTCGGGCTCGATGGTATTCTTTGCAATGCAAATGAACGGTGGCCCTTTGAGCTCGGATGATCTGGCAAAGGAAATTCAGGCCGGGATAAGCGCTTATGTGGAAAATGCACAAAATAAAGCTCAGGAACCTGAAAATGTGCCTACTGTAGACATTAATCAGGATTTGAGCGATGATGATCCTTTTTTGGGTGATGCAAATGCGCCTGTGAAAGTTGTGGAATTTTCGAATTTTCAGTGCAGCTGGTGCGGATACTGGCATGAAAACGTCTGGCCAAAACTAAAAGAGACCTATGTAGACAGCGGTAAAGTGAAATTCGTTTATCGTGATTTTACGCCGAGTGGTTTTCCGGCAGCATATCCTGCGGCTTTGGCGGCAAATTGCGCGCGTGAGCAGGGAGGAGACAGTGTTTATTTCAAAATGCATGATGAGATTTTCAAAAATCAGTCATTGCTTGCACAGGGAGAAAAGGCCACTTTTGTTACTTTTGCCAAAAACATAGGACTGGATGAAGCGGCATTTTCAAGCTGTTTTGACGCTGATAAATATCAGGAAGAAATTCAAAATGATATGGCGGTAGGACGCGGTTTGGGAATCGATGGAACTCCGGGATTTGTTGTGGGCACTGTGCTTGTGAAAGGCGCTGAGGATTTTGAGAAGTTTCAGCAATTAATAGATCAGCAACTTTAAAAATATGAGTTGGGTTGATAAAAAGGTTGTTGATGATGCGCCGATTTAGTCCCTTTTATATAAATAATATTCCAACTTGATGCTGTTTTCTTCTTCGCTGTGGATTAAAATTTTTGGGCCGAAATACTTTGGCATGTCCGGAAAAAAGGTATCACAATCGTAATTCTCATTGATCTTCGTCAAATATATGCCTTTAACATGCGGATTTGAAAGTGCTGACTCAAAAACTTTGGCGCCGCCAATGATGAAAATTTGCTCGATATCTTCGTCTGCAGTAGAAAGGGCTTCTTCCAGAGAAGCGCAGATTTCTGCGCCGCCTACCACTTCGTAATGATGATTTGCAGTGAGAACAATATTTTTTCTTCCTGGCAGAGGTCGATATTTTTCCGGCAGAGATTCCCAGGTATTTCTCCCCATTATCACCATGTTCAAATTGCTCATATCCTTGGTTTTTGACGTTAATTCCTTGAAATATTTCATTTCAACGGAAAAATGCCAGGGAAGTCGGCCATCCTTGCCAATGCCCATATTTTTATCAACTGCAACTATAAGATAGACAGGATGCTGCATGCGGTAATTATACTCGATTAGAGGACTCTGCAAAAGTACCACCTATGGCGTTTGTCGGCAAAGCTCGATCCTTCACCCGCCTGAGGCGGGCTCCGGTCGAGCTTTGCCTGCCGCCTTATATCTGGTACTTTTGCAGAGTCCTACTACACGGCTATAGGAAATTTGATGAATTTTTCATGACGATAATCTAGCAAAGTGAAATCCTCAAATTTGAGATCCCAAAAAGATTTTTTATTTATTTGTAGGCGTGGAAGAGATTTTGGGGTGCGGGTGAGCTGCTCCTTTAAGCCTTCGATATGATTTTTATAAATGTGGGTATCGCCGAGAGTGTGGACAAAAACGCCGGGAGTAAGCTCACATTCTTGTGCCATCATGGTCAAAAGTGTGGCATAACTGGCGATATTATATGGCACGCCCAGCGCTATATCGGCAGAGCGCTGATAAAGCTGAAGATCGAGGCGACCATTGATTACATAAAATTGAAAAAAAGAATGACATGGAGGCAAAGCCATTTTATCAATGTCCGCAACATTCCAGCCGCTGACAATTATTCTGCGGGAATCGGGATTGTTTTTGATCGTGTCGATTGCACTTTGGATCTGATCCACATGAATTTTTTTATAAAGACCTGAATGCTCACGATCTTCTACAAATTTTTCCCATTTGCGCCATTGATAGCCGTAAATCGGCCCCAGTTCACCTTTTTCATCGGCCCATGGATCCCAAATCGGTGTGAACTGTGTTAACTGATCATTAACATTTGTACTACCGCGCAAAAACCATAAAAGCTCTCTCAAAATGCTGTCATAAGAAACTTTTTTGGTTGTAACCATCGGAAATCCTTCACGCAAATCGTATTTTTTCTGCGCACCAAAAATAGAAATCGTGCCGGTGCCTGTACGATCGGTTTTTTCCTCGCCTTTTTCCAGGACTTCACGGACTAATTCCAAGTACTGTTTCATTTTATTAGCTTAGGGACATGTCCTTAGTATCACCAAGAAAATCGTGCATCTGTGCGTTTATGTCGACATGCACGCGATCCTCATCTTTGTAAACCTGACTGCCAACTGTGACTTTCTGGCCCTGATATTTGCCTTTGTAGGGGTTTTCCGCTTTTCTATCCATTTTACAAAAAACCAGCTGGCAGATGCGCTTTCCGGCTTCTAGTTTGATTGGCAAAGAGCCGGCGTTGTAAAGCTCCAGAGTGATTCGGCCTTTAAATCCGGGATCAACCCAACCGGCATTCTGGATAAAAAGTCCTATACGGCCAATAGAACTTCTGCCCTCTACGAAAGCGGTCAGATCATCGGGCACTTCGAGATATTCCTGTGTTGTAGCCAACAAAAAAGTGTGCGGCGGGATGGTGATTGAATCACTTGTAATTTCGCGATATTTGATTTCTGAATCGAGCGTAATGATGTCCATTTGATTGCTTTCAACAATGAGGAAATGATTTCCTAGGCGGCAATCGATGGAAGCGGGCTGAATGGATTTCTCGTCGATGGGTGTAAGGACAAGCGCGCCATCGGCGATCATGTCCTTGAGAGTTTTGTCTGAAAGAATCATATGGAATTGGATTAAGTGCCCTAGGTTTTATAGCCCAGATGGCGAGAAGAAATCAATTGTTTCCAATGTAATTTTTGGCGATAAAATCCTCTACAATGCGTACGAACTGATCGGTGATGTCTTTTCCCTGAAGGCTTCTTAAAAATTTTCCGCGAATATAGACGGGTGCAATGGATTTTTCCGTTTTTCCGGGCAGTGAAATGGCGATATCACTGTATTTTGATTCACCGGGACCGTTGACCACGCAGCCCATAACGGCGATTTTGAGCTCAGTTACTTTTGGATATTTTTTGATCCAATTTTTGAGTTTGGTTTCAAGCTTTTTGTTCACTTCTGCCACGAGCTTTTGGAAAAATTTTGAATCGGTGCGGCCGCAGCCGGGGCAGGAGGTTACTTTTGGCTGAAAGTGCCGCAATTCCAGAGATTGCAATAAAGCTTTACAGGCCTGCACTTCTTGTATGCGTGATGACTTTGGTTCGGGAGTCAGAGAAATCCTGATGGTGTCCCCTATTCCCTGATTCAAAAGCACAGCAAGTGCGGCGCTGCTTGATATAAGTCCCGAAATCCCGCTTCCGGCTTCGGTCAGCCCAAGGTGCAAAGCAAAAGGATGGCCGGACATGTGATCTGCGAGTTTTTGATAAGCCTCAACCACATCTTTCACATTGGACATTTTGACACTGAGAATGATTTTATTTTGAGGAAGACCGAGTTTTTCGGCTAATTGAGCGCTATCAAGAGCACTTTTTACCATCGCTTCGATCAGCACTTCTTTGTCAGATAACGGCCTCACTTTTTTGGCATTTTTTCCCATCATCAAAGTGAGCAAATCCTGATCGAGAGACCCCCAATTAACGCCGATACGTAGAGGCTTATCGTGCATGATTGCGATTTGAATGAATTTTTTAAAATTGGGATCGTGGCTCGCGCCGCGACCGATATTGCCCGGATTGATACGGTATTTATCAAGAGTTTTTGCCATTTCCGGAAACTCATCGAGGAGTGTATGGCCGTTAAAATGGAAATCGCCAATCAGTGGAAGATGCGGATAACCTTTTGCATCGAGCATTTTGCGGATTTCCGGGACTTTTTGAGCGGCAAAATTGGTATTTACCGTAAAGCGGACAAGTTCTGAACCGGCATCTGCAAGCTCGATAATCTGCCTTACCGTAGATTTTGCATCAGCAGTATCGGTATCGGTCATGGACTGGATACGGATGGGATTTTGGCCGCCGATTTTAATACCGCGAATATCTACTTCGGGAGTTTTGATTCTCATAGAGTCGTCCATAGGAAGTGATCCTAGCAGTTAAAAACCCAATAAATCAAGTAATGGAGTAGTGACATCGACGGATTGACCTTCATGCGGGAAAGCGTGTGGTTTGAGGACGGGATTGTAATTCAATTCGATAATGGAGTAGTTTTTCCCCTTGATAATCATGTCGATGCCGCAGATTTTGGCCTGAGCGACTTTTGCGGCTTTTATAGCGATCTTTTTGAAATGACGCGAAACTTTTTGGGTCATGCCGATTGCGTCGCCGCCGGTTGAAATATTGGAATTTTCGCGAAGAAAGATTTTCCGGCCTTTCATGGGGATGGATTTGGGAGTTAATTTCTGCTTTTTGAGCATTGCCAGCTCGGTTTTGCCGATTTTGATAAAACCGGGATAAACACGATAAAAATTCTTTTTCTTCACCAGTTGCAGAATTGTGCTTTTGCCATCGCCGAGAATATTTGCAGGAACTCTTTTTAGAACACCGACCACTTTCTCCCCCATTACCAAAAATCGATGTTCTTCTCCTTCCGCAAATTCTTCAACAATCACGGTTTTGTCCAATTTCAGACAATCTTCAACAGCTTTTCCAAAAGCTTTTTTGTCATCTGCTTCAACGAAATGAATGCCGATTCCATAATTTGTAGTTGTCGGTTTGATGACGAGTTTTTTGCCGGCGTAGAGAGGATAGTCTTTGAGGGCGGCTTCAAGACTGCTGTAATCCTTGCCGATTGGCACATTAATTTTGTTTTCTTTTAGAAGTTTTTTTGTAATGTTTTTGTTGCCGGTAATCAAGTAGGTCGTGACAGAGTCGAGATGCGTGAAAGTGGCCTGTTGAATATATTTGATGTTATTGCCTTTGGATAAGCGTAGAAAATTCGCTTTTCGATCTATGATTTCCACTTTGATGCTGCGTTTTTGCGCCGCTTTGATAAGAAGCTGAGTGGAATATTCCATATCCTCGAAGCCTTCCGTTTGCTGGGCGTTGAGATTTTCGAGTTGTAGATTTTCTTTAATGGATTTTGCTGCTTCTTCCTGAAAACGCTTTAGTGTCGCCGTATTTAATTGATGATTTTTAAGCAATGCGAGATTTTTTTGTGCCAATTTCTGGCCAGTTTTCAGAAGACCTTTTTGCTTTATTTGCTCAAGAAATTTCGCCGACGGTGTGAGGGCCGGATCATTGATTTTGGCAATTTGTCTTTCCAAGAGTCCTTGATAAAGCTTTTTTTTGTCAAACGATGCGGCTATTTTAAGCATTGCAGTTAAGATATCATTCCCCCATTTTTGCAGAGCTATCTTCTTACCTTGAAAAACCAATTTCAAACCGCGTTTGCGGCCGTAAATCGCTACAAGATTGTGATTTTTAATATTTGCAAGCTGGCTTGTATCAGTCACTTGCGGCGGATCTTTTACAAAGCAATAAATCATCATTAAATGCAAAAATTTTAGGTGTTCCCTGGAAATCCCGATAGGCTCGTTTGGGTCTATATCCACAGTGCGTATTTCCAAATATCTGATGCCTTCTTTCAGCAATTTATTAAGGATATCTTCCCCCAATTTGATCGACTGTTTTGGTCTGATTGAAGCGTAATATTCATTTGGAATTTGCAAAAAATGATTGTTTAATTGCAGTTTTTTTCCGTCTTTTTCTATGCCGATTTTGGAATATTTTTTGTAAGGCGTGGCGATTGCTTTTTTCAAGTCTGCAACGTAACTTTCAAGATTTCTGAATGAAATATTGAGCATTGCCTGAACTTTACAACAATAGCCAAAACTACTCATTCGCAGAGAAGTCGCATACTTGCCGTAATAAGTCTTACCCAGATAACTTTTATCGATTGCCGGTGATGCGCCAAAAAGGTAACTATCAAGCCAACTGATTTGTGAGAAATTTTGTATCATCCGAAAGTAACCTGCGGTAATGAAGTCCTGTTTGCTTTGTGATTTATCTGTGGATTTTTTGTACATAGAATCCCAAAATTCTTTTGAAAAAGAAAAATTGTAATGAATTCCTGAGATTGTCTGCATTTTTCTGCCGTAACGAAAACTCAAGCCGCGCCTATAAATAGTGCGTTTTTGGGCGGCAAAAGATTTCCCGTAATTTGCCAGAGGAATTTCTTCGTGATTTTTGGGCAAAAGCGCAGGCATACTAAATGGCCAAAGGAATTCATTTTTCGGCAAATTTTGGGCTACAAAAGCATGCAAATCCGTCAAATAATTCAAGAGTCCGTCTTGCGTCTTGAAAACCGGCGTAATCAATTCCAACTGAGGCTCACTAAAGTCGGTGGAAATGTGCGGATTCATCAAAGGAGAGCCAAAACTTTGGGGGTGAGGAGACGGCGAAAGTTTTGCGTTTTTTCTGATACGCAAAGTTTCTCTTTCCAGTCCATGCTCGCCTTCTTGAAGCATTTCCTGATAGCTCAAATTCATTATTTTCCATTTAAAATGTCCTGTAATTTGCCTTCTTCATGAAGTTTTTCGATATCGGTGCAGCCGCCAATAAATTTTCCATCGACAAAAATCTGCGGAACAGTGAGAGCATTGGAAAGTTTTTTCAGCTCTTCGATTTTTTCCGGAGTATTGGTGATATCCATTTCCACATACTTGTAATTTAACGAGTCTAGAAGCGCCTTGGCACGTTTACAATAAGGGCAGTAATCTTTGGTCCAGATAGTTATTTTCGGCATATTTTAGAAGGTTAAATAATGAAGAAGCGAGCTTTTGAAAGATAGCATAAAATTTGCTTTTTTTTAAATCCGCGTGATGCTATCTTTCTGCCATGCCAAAAGTCACTTTTGTAAATAATGGGGAAAGTAGCGATGCGACCGTGAATCAGCCCTTGAAGGAAATAACCAAAACAAGCGGCTGGCCGATTGCATATGGTTGTGAAGATGGTGTTTGCGGTACTTGTATAGTTAGGATTACTGCGGGAAAGGAAAATCTGAATGATATGGAGGAAACCGAGCAGCAGACTCTGGAAATAATGGGAATGAATGATTGTGAGCACAGGCTTTGCTGTCAGTGTAGGGTGAAAGATGGAGAAGTTTCGATTGAGGGCATGTGAGGAGAAAGCAACGAAATCGACGAAGCATGAAGCTGTTTTTAGAGTCATCTATTGCCTTTGATAAAGCCCGATAATCTCCGCACGGTTCAGGATGTGATTTTCCATAGCGCTTTCCAAATCTGCTTTTTGAGTAGAAGATGATAAATCCAGCATTGTATCGAGTGCGTAAAGTTTGAAAAAATAGCGATGCACTCCTGAAGGAGGGCATGGACCACCATAAACACTGTTTCCAAAAGAAGTAGTCCCCTGTACTGCGTCTGACGGGACATTGTTTTCAGTGATTTCGAAAATTTTCGGATCTATATTCCAGACCAGCCAATGTACCCATGTGCCCATCGGAGCATCGGGATCGTCGCTGATTAAGACGAGACTTTTGGCTTCCTGCGGAACATTTGAGATCTTCAGCGGAGGGCTTAAGCCAGCTCCATCGCAAGTATATTTTGAAGGAATTTTCTCATTGTTATTAAAGGCCGGGCTTGTTATTTCCATTATTTCTTTTTTTTAAATGAATCCCTGCATATGGCTATTATAATGAGATTGATTTTTAGAAGCAAAAACTTTAAATTTTCCACATGATGCTTCGAGATAACAAGTGGGGTTTTGACTTGAGCCTGGATAATCCTTTTTGGATTTTTCCGCTGCTGCGCAAGATAGCTATTGAAAGTGTTGGTGAAGAGCAAGTGGTGGACCTTTCACGAGGTGACCCCGGATATGGCTTTTGTCCTTCGGTCAAGGGGCGTGAGTTTTATGCTTTTTTGTTACAAATTGATAATGTTTTGAATAATACGCAAACCCTGTTGGTCAGCGATAATCGCGATGATTTTGAAACTTTGCGTAAGAAAATTGAGGAAATGGCAAATAGCGTTTATCAAAAAGCGAAGGCTGAAGAGTTTATGGCCGCTTTTGACTATTTTCTGGAAGTTATCGGTAAATCAGTAAACGGTCAGGGTCTGCATTGGGATAAAAGACGGATTGTTTTTGAAATTTTCAAATATTCGGCGGTTTCGGGAGGAAGCTATTTATTGCCTTCCGGGGAAATTTTGGTGAAAGCGGTCGTGGCTGATAATTATAATAAAAAATTGCAGTCGGATGTAAATTATGAGGACATAATCTTGCTACAAGGCGTTGCACAGGGTATAGCGACAATTTTTGCATTTTTGTGTGATGAAAATATCGAATTTTTGAAGAGAGGAGACAATGTATTGATCGCTTCACCGGTTTATGTTCCATACAACACCATTATGCACAATCGGGGGCTTAATACTTATTCAATACCGATTGATCCGACCACGGGGCTGGTTTCTGGTGATATTGATGATATTTTGGCTAAAGCTCCGGAAAATTTAAAACTGATATGTTTAATTGATCCAAATAATCCGACAGGATTTATGAATGATGAGGCCTTTTTGCAAAAGATCGCGGAATTTGCAGAAAAAAGAGATGCTCTGATTGTTTCGGATGAGGTTTATAGTGACTTTTTTGTAAACAGAAAGAAAAGCATCATGTCATTTGCGCGCAAAAGAAGTATTATTTTAGGAGGCAGAAGCAAGATTGAAAGGTCTACTGGATTACGCTTTGGCGAGTATATCATTTCCAAAGAGGCTCAAGAATATATCTGGAAAAATTTGCTGAAAGAAAAGGCTTTCGCTTCAAAAAATCTGATGCAGGCTCTGGTGTTCGCCAAGTCGCCGGGCAGTGTACGCGGAGAATTTCAGCATGTAACTTTTGTACCTGGTCCATCTCAGTTTTTGGGAATTTCACACATGATCTTCGGAGAAGAGGATAGGCAAGAATATTTGAAGCGTGTGAGTATGAATATGCGCAGTTTTTATGAGATTTTGGGGCTTCCTTATGTAGGAAATCTTTATTATGGCTGTTTTGATTTGTTGAAAATTCCGGGGTGTAAAAAAGAAGGGATTGATCCTCATGATATTTTTATCGATCTGGCAAAGTTGGGAGTCGTTTTACTTCCGGCAAATTTATTTTTCTCCGAAGAAATGCGTGCCGAAAAAGATTATCGTAGTTTTGCGCGGGCTTCCGTGCCGAATGTTTCACCAAATCATCTGACAAGAGCGGCGGAGATAATAAAAAAATACCTAAGGACATGCTGAAACAGCTTCATGCTTTGTCGTCTTCGGAGTTTCCTATTCGCCGCCCGCCGCGGCGGGCGTCTCAGGCGGAAGCTCCTCGCCTCCTCGCATTGCATTGTTTTTCAGCATGTCCCTAATCTCTTAGTCAAACTGTAGATTGAAAAATGCTCTACGTTGGACTCGGTAAAAAAGCACCATATATTGAGTTGTCGGAAAACACAGTTATAACAGCGGCCATGGCCACAAGCATCACAAGGTAATATAGAACATTGATGAAGTAAAGTTTTAAGGGTTTATTTTCCCAGAGAACGCTTCCCATGCCCACGGTGGCAATAAAGCCAAGCCAAATCCAAAAAGCCGCTTGCAAACTTTCAAGCAGGTCTACGACTTTCAAAAGTGCAAGGATATGCGCAAAAACATAGGCCATTATCAGCGTTGCGATAAAGTTTAGAATATATGATTTCGCTACACCCTTTTTCTTCATTTCTTTTTCGTTAAAACCCATGGCGGAAGTCCAGGCATTGCCAAATAAAAAAGGTGAATACCAAAATCCGCCAATAATAAAAGCGGCAACAGTCGCCAAAAGAACTGCAATTAAATTTACTTCCATAAATTTTTGATTAATAAATTTTTATAGAGGTTTGCATGCCGGACACCAGTGGGTCTTGCCATCTTTTTCCCTGCTCTCTGCGCAATCTTTGCACTGATGATACTCCTTCAGTGGCTGATTCCAATGTTCACAGGCAGTGTCACCGCATTTGCAAGGGTCAGGTGAGTTGCCCTGGCATTTCCCCATACAATGATAAACAGATTTTGTTTCCATGATTTGATTATAGGTGCTGTGATATATTGAAGCAAATTTTTCAATTGATTATCGCTGAGCCCAGACAAATGTCGCCGTGATAGAAAACCGCAAATTGCCCCCGCGCTATACCCTGATCGTTGCCGTCAAGTTTTAATTTTGCTTTGTTTCCCTCCGTGTAGTTGATTTTGCAATTATACAGACTTGGTCCGTGTCGAAGTTTTACCTGAAGATTTTTTGTATTATGGGAGCTCTGAAAATCGTGGACTGCTGCGTCGACTTTGTTGCCTCCTTGCATTCCATCGATTTTCAGAGCTTCCCTTGATCTGCCTCTGCGCTTCA
>JACQRJ010000035.1 GCA_016206505.1 Candidatus Peregrinibacteria bacterium
GATTTAATACTTCCAAAGCACCTTTTGAAAAATTTTCGATATCGGACAAAGGTGCCAAAATAGCATTTTTACGATGAAGAAGGATGCCTCTATAAGCAGGTAAATCATAAGCAACGACAGGAGTTTTGTGAGCTAAAGCTTCCAAACAAACTATACCCAATCCCTCAACGGAAGATGGATGTAAAAGTATTTTGGCCTCTGCATACAAACCATATAACTCCCTATGTGAACAATCAAAAATCAACTCGATATCTGACTCTGCAAATCCCAAATTAGCTCTCAATTTCTCAAATTTTCCAAGAACCTGCTCATCAATACGACTTATAACCATTTTTAATTTAAAATCCGAATAAACAAATCTGATCTTTTTCAAGGCCAAAAGAGCATGTTCGGGATTCTTATAATCCACAAATCTACCCACAAAAAGAGCGTAATTGTTTTTCTTTATAGCAGCCACAAAAACTTTTGGTGATTCAAGCGGCCAGGAATTTACAACTGTCTTATTTAAAACTTCATTGCCCAAAAACTTCGCTATTTGCATCTTTCCATAATCAGAAACAGCCATGATCCTATCAGCATATTTTCGATCATTTCTCAATTGCAACTTTTCAACAAAATACCCAAAAAAACCTTTGAAAAAGCCAAATTGCTTGATCCAAAAACCGAAACTGCCATAAACGTCATGCACAATCGCAATTTTTCTAATGCACTTTAAGAAAGGCAAAAGGAGATGCGGCACAAACTGATTCAAAAAAACAAAATCAACTTCACGACTCATTCTTAAAGCGGCTCTCAAATAACGCAATAAATTCAACGACGTGCGTGATCGCACATTAAATCTTTTATAATATACTCCTTCAATAACTTCGACCTCCTTTTGATCCACATATTCGCGTATCGCAAAAACCATCGGCTTGACGCCAAGCTTTATCAGTTGTTTACCCAAAATATGCATACCCATCTCGCCCCCGCCACGCACAATCAGTTCCCTTTTTTGATTTGTATAAACGGAAGATTCGGTTATCAAAAGCGCAGTCTTCATATAGACTCATATTAACATGAGCTACCGCATAGTTATACCAATTCACAATGAAGCGAAAAATATCAAAAAACTTCTCGATAGTTTCAGTGAAAGACATCTTTCATCAATCATTCTGGTCAATGACGGCTCGACTGATAAAACCCTGGAAATTATTGAAACAAACTATCCAAAAATAGAAGTTCTAAGCCATCGAGTAAATCTTGGCAAAGGCAAATCACTTCAAACCGGAGCGTTAAAAGCCTTTCAGGACAAGGCCGGCATCATCATTTTTATGGATGGCGATCTTCAGCATAAACCCGAAGACATCGCAAGATTTTTAAGAGCATTTCGCAAAGATCCAAAGCTACAGATAGTTTTTGGCGCCCGCAAAATAGGCATCAATATGCGCTTTGCATCATTTTTCGGCAACAAAATCTTAACGGTTACAATCAACCTGCTTTTCCGCTACTTTTTAAATGACACACAATGTGGGTTTCGCGCATTTAGAAGAACAGTTTTTCCAAAAATCATCTGGAACTCGCCCGACTACGCAGCAGAAACGGAAATAATCATCAAAGCGGCAAAAAACAAGCTAAAATATAAGGAAATACCTATCGACACAATCTATCTGGACCACAACAAAGGAACCTACTTTATTCATGGTATAATCATTCTGTTCAAAATTATTTTCTGGAGAGTCACCAGCTACAAATGAACTATCTGGGTATCCAAATCATCACCATTGCCTTCTCAATCTTTATGATATATTTCACTTATTTTTGCTGGCGCAGGGAATATTTCGAAACACCGGCATTTTTTGGCTGGCTGACAATCTTCGTAGGCCTGATTGCCGGCAGTGTTTTTCCCAAAATACTTCAGCCCTTTATCGAATTTTTGTCCTTAGCCAGACTTTTTGACCTCTATGTCATCATCGGCCTGATTTTTCTCACAATTATCACTTTTTTAAATTTTCTCCACGCCCACAAACTGAAAAATAAACTGGATCGCATTATACAGGATCAAGCGATCGAAAATGGCAACAGAAAAAGAAAAAAAATTCACTCAGATAACGAATCTGAAACTGAACCGGGGTCGGACAAAGTTAAAACTTGAGAACCTCTGAAAAACGATGCAATGCAAGGAAACAAGTAACTTCCGCCCGAACCGTATGCGCTATACGGTGAGCAGGAAGTTACGTAGTTGACACAGCAGTACACGTTTTTCAGAGGTTCCCTTGAGGCAAAATTTGATAAACCTTGGCATTGCTTACAGCGAAAAGCCTTTTGATTTGGGAACTTTTGTCCTGATAATTCAGATCAGCTTGATTTAAACCTTCAAATAAATAAAAAGTACCGTATTTCTCAGTCAAAGCGGTCAACATCAAGACCTTTTTCTCGACATCACCGGCATGATAAACCGTCCAGGTATCAAAATCCCAGACACTTTCAAAAATTCCAGGCGCCATGGTGATCTTATTTGAAAATCCATAAAACCACGGTGCATAGCGGGTATCTGTCACAAAAACATAATTACTTTCCTTTTGCTCATTGATAAACTCCAATGCATAAACTTCATAATCACTCAAAGCCGGCAAAGTGGTCTTGTAATAAAGAAAAGTGGTAACAAGTACTCCGGCCATCAAAAACGCAGCAGCAGAACGCCTAAAAACAAGTTTTTTCAAATATTTCTTGAAAACCGTCACAAGAAAATGAGCTGCAAAAGGCATCAAAAGCAAATCCATTTCCACCACAAATCTATTCTGAAAAAATAAATGCCAAAAAATCACCACCATGACAAAAATTACTCCTGTTTGCAGCGGCAAAACCCCTTCCTTTTTGTAACTCAGGAAAATTCCGAAAATACCAAAAAGAAAAATATACAAAGCATAGCCAAAATATTCTGTCACGGTCATAAAAAGTCCGGTCTGATGACTGTCAAAACTGCCGACTCCCTGGCCTGTCAATGAAGAAAACACAACATTAATCGCATTTGAAAGCTGATCAAAATTGTAAATATAAAGACCGCTCAAAAGGCCTAAAAGAGCAAAAATACCTACAAAATAAAAAAGTTTTTTATTTTTAAAATCGATCAAAGCATCAAAACTCACCGCCACTATTAAAAGTAGCAATTGCGGTAACTGAGTAAAGGCAAGCAACAAAGCGAAAATATAAAAAAGATAGGATTTTTTACCGTAAAAATACAACGAAAAAAGTAGAAAAGAAGCGCCAATCATCGCCTTAAACAAAAAGAACTGGGAAGCGATTACCTGAATTGCCGAAACTGTAAATAAAACAGCGGCCACAACACCGGCCTCTTTGCCGAAATATTCACGAGTGAGTAAATATAGTGGTATCACAATGAAGGCGCTGGCAAAAATGTAAAAAAAATACAAATAAAGTTCCATCGGCAAATGAAAAAAATCCACCAGATAAGCGAGAAACGAAGGTAGAATCGAAACCTGGGAAGTAAAAATATCAGAAACACTTAAAATCCCTTCGAATGTTTTCTTATAAATCCCTGTATCATAGCCAAAACCAAAAGGTCCGTACAAAAAATACGGAAAAGCGCGCTGAACCAAAAGAATGACAAAAATGGCTGCAATAAAAAGAAAAAATCCACTAAACCCTGTGATCTTTGACCTCAAGATTTTATTAAACATGCCGCAGATTCTAACACAGGAACAAAATCTCACAAAAAAACTTCTAGAAAATTGGCTTTACAAAGCCAAACTTAACGCTGTAGCATTATGACTCATGAAACTATTGCCATACACAATCAAAGTGGTTGATGCCTACAGCAAAGGCTTGAATCAAATAAAAATTCTGAAAAAAGGCGAATTGGACAAAATTTTTTCGGTCCTAAAAAAAGTAAACAAGGATTTCAAAAAAAACCGCATAAAAAATCCCGACTCGGCAAAAACGCTTACAGGCTATTTCAAAAACCTAAAAAAAATCGATGAAAAACTAAAAATAGCCTATAACGAAAAAGACCAGTTATTGACCACAACGCGCTTATATATGCGCGATACAGGCAAAGAAATAGTAAAAGAAATCAACAAACTCGGAAAAGGATTTTTATTTTTCGCCCAGAATTACCGCAACTTCCCTCTTCCGGGAGGCGGAGGGGACAAAAAAAACGAAATTTCCTCATTTGCACATATCGGTCTAAGTTTTGCCGAAGAACTTTTTGATGATCTGCAGATTTTGAAAACTATCCTCAAACACATAGATAAAAATCCGCTTGGATCAGTCAATGGCTACGGCTCAGACCTGCTTCTACCCCGTGAATTTTTAACCAAGGAATTAAAATTTCAAGAAATTCAGATCAATTCCTATTATTGCCTGAAAACAGCGGGCAAATTTGAAAATTTATTTCTGGACTGCCTTTTTCAAACGATTCTCACTCTCGACCGCTTCTTCTTGGAAATCATTGAATTAAGCCAAAAAAAGAAGGATTTTCTAAGAATCCTGAGTAAAAAACACGATCTGAATGAAATGATAAAAATCAAAAATCACCTTCAAACATTTTACAAAAATCAGCAAAATTTGAAAAAATTCGCCAAAGAAAGTCGCGACGGCAAAAAATTAAACTTCAAAACACTGGAAAAGCTATTGACGGAAAACGTCGAAATCACTCTCCAAAGCCTTAAAGCGGCCCGAATTTTCCTCAAACATCTGAAGCCGAATACTGCTTCAATAAACAAACTAAACCCCCAGTTCTACAACCAAAATCGACTTTCAAAAGTTTTAAGCTTGGGCTCAGTAGGAAATCTTGATCTGAACCACTACAAACGCAGCTACTTTAGGGAACGCTGAAAAACGATGTAGTGCAAGCAGAAATTGCGCTTTACGCAATTTCCATTTTTTCAGCGTTCCCTATTTTAGGAGTTGAAAACTCTTAATATATTTCTGCACATTCTCCTCTGAAGGATAAGAACTTTCTTTCATCAAAAGCAATTGATAAAGCCTGTTACCAACTAAATAATTGTAATAATCGGCATAAAATCCTTCGGAAGAGTTGCCCCGGAAATGGAAACCGTTATAACCGTCCAAGGCCACTTTCTCACTGACTTCCGGGAAAGTAATGCCAAAACCTTCAAGCGCGCCATTTGCAGCCCCTTCAAGCATCGCATCTTTATCAGCACCATCGGTAAACTCTTGCGGATAATCGGCATAGCTCACAATAAAAAGTTCCGTGCTTGTAATGGTATCAATAAACATATACAAAGGAATATCACCCAAAGTTGCATCGGAAACTATCTGCTGATCCAGTTCCGGCTCACTTTCAAAATAAACCTTAAAAGCACCTTCTTCGGAAACATAGAGATCGGCATCGGTAACTTCCTGTTTTTGTGAACTGCATCCGGCAAAAACCAAAAGCACAGAAAACAAAGCAACAATTAATTTTTTAGGCAAAGTCATAAAAATAAGGTTATAAATTTTAAACTTTAGAAAAACTATACCAAGTCTTTCAAAAAATAACCAACAAAATATGCAATACCTGCAGCGGCTCCCCCGATTAGAACAGTCTGCAAACCGGAAAAAAACCAATGCCTGATAGAAAACTTTGATTTTACGGCCCCGACAATAAACAAAGCAATCAAAGTCATAAATATCGTCACAAAAAAAGTATTTTTCTGACTCAATTCAAAAATCGGCCGCAGCAAATAGCCCAAAAGCGGGATTATTCCAATTAACAAAAAAGAAATAAAAGTCGTCACCCCCCCCTTCACAGGATCAACATTTTCATTGGTCAGATTAAATTCATTACGCATCATCAGATCCACCCATACATCCTCATTTGAGGTAATAACGGAAACGGCGCGATCCAAATCTTTTCCCTTAAAGCCGTAACTTCTCATTATCTCTTTGACTTCTTCTTTTTCATGCACAGTTTTTACTTTCAAATGTTCATACTCGATTTTCTTTATTTTTTCATACAATTCCTGTGAAGACTTATCGCTCAAATATTTACCCACAGCCATTGAAAAACCATCCGCGAACAAATTTGCAAAACCCAAAATAAGTATCACCGGAATTGACAAAGAAGCCCCTTCCACGCCTGCCACAACAGCAAAAGTCGTAATCGCACCATCAATACCTCCATAAACAAAATCCGGTCCCCAACTGTAAGAACCGCTTCTCAAAGCTACTCCATGCAACTTAAAAACATCTTCATTTTCGTGCATGCGTCAAATTTAGCAAAATTACCCTAAAGAGGAAATATTGAATAGAGTAAATAACCATTAAAAGCAAGAATAACAACGCCAAATAACAAAGCAAAAAAAGTGGTAACCTTTTTATTAACAAGCTCCCCCATAATGCTTTTTTTTGCGCTGAAATAAATTATTGGTATCAGCGGCAATGGAATGAGCAAACTCAAAATAACCTGGCTGTAAACCAAAACATCCAGCGGCTCAAACCCAAGATAAATCGCAATAGTTAAAGGTATGATATTGATGAAACGCGTAATCAGCCGACGCATCCAGAGAGGAAGCTTAAAATCTGTTAATCCATCCATAACAGCCTGCCCTGACAATGCGCCAGTGACAGATGAAGCTATGCCGGCCGATAAAAGAGCGACAGCAAACATAATAGCGGCAAAATTACCAAAAAAGGGCATCAAAGTCACATAAGCATCCTCAAGTGTCCCCACCTCAGACCCGGTACCGTAAAAAGCCGCAGCGGCCATAATCAACATTGCTGCATTGATAAGGCCGGCAATCGACAAAGAAAAAATGTTATCAAAAAGATGATATTTCCTGGCCAATTCCCTATCTCTTAAATTCAAATCAACAACCTTATTTTTTATCAACCATGAATGCACAAAAAGAGCATGAGGCATAACAGTAGCACCAATAATCCCGACGGCAATAAAAGCTGTTTCACTGTTTAAAATCGGTTTTATCGAATGTAGTAAAACAGATGCAAAATCCGGTTTAGTCACAATTACTTCATACAAAAAAGCAAAACCGACTATCCCAACAAAAATAATAAAAGCCTGTTCAAGGATCCTAAAACGCTTTTGACTAAGAATTAGAATCAATAAAACATCAAAAAGCGCTATATATGTACCCCAAATCATCGGAATTCCAAAAAGCAGTTTCAGAGCCACTACTATGCCCAAAAATTCGGCCAAATCAGTGGCCAAAATCACCAGCTCGGCAAAAAACCAATAAAGCAAAATCAGCTTCCTGTTTTTGAGACGAAGGCGGACAAGATCAGGCAAAGAATATCCGGCAATCCCAATCTTTCCCGATAGATATTGGAAAAGCATCGCCATACCGCTGGCCATCCATATCACCCACAGTAAATCGTAATTAAAAGCAGAGCCCCCGCCAATGTTTGTTCCCCAATTTCCGGGATCAATATAAGCAACGCTGACAATTAATCCAGACCCCATAAATACCCAAAAATTCCGGTTCAAAAACATTCCAATCGAGATTAGGCCATATTAACAATATTAATACTTCCTACTTCATCCCTTGTCAAGGATAATAAAATCGATTAACATCAAAAGGCAAAAATCATGCAAAAATGGAACAGGAAGATTATCTGGAAACCATCTATGATTTACATGAAGCCAAAGGTTACATACGAATCTCGGATGTGGCCATGGCGCTAAATTTGTCAAAACCTTCGGTTACGCAAATGATGCAGCGGCTAAAAAAAGAAGGGTGTGTAATTTATGCGCCATATCAACCTTTACAACTCACAGAAAAGGGCCGCAAAATCGGCAAAGGAGTAGCCGAAAGACACAAAGTTCTTGCCGAATTTTTCACCATTTTGGGAATACCGGAAAAAACACAACTCAAAGACATTCACGGGATTGAGCATTCGCTTTCACCTGTTACATTGAAAACCTTGAAAGAATTGACCCAATTTTTGAAAGATCAAAAATTTAAACTGTAATCGAACTTCTATGCCACACGTTTTAACAGACCTGCCTTATGATTTTTCCGCACTGGAGCCATATATCGATGCAAAAACCATGCAGATTCATCATGACATGCATCATGGAACATATGTAAAAAAGCTCAATGAAGCCTTAATCGGCACAGGACTGGAAGAAACTCCGCTTGAAGAATTATTGCGGGATTTAAGCAAAGTGCCCGAAGAAAAACGCACAGCCATAAAAAATCACGGTGGCGGACATTTTAATCACACGCTTTTTTGGGGTTCAATGATGAGAAATGGCGGCGGCATGCCGTCAAACGAGCTGAAAAGCGCGCTGGAAGATAAATGGAGCTCATTTGAAACCTTCAGAAAGGAATTTTCTGATGCCGCCGCCACACTTTTCGGTTCCGGCTGGGCATGGCTTTCCCTAGATACAAATGGACAACCGATAATTCACAAAACTCCAAATCAGGACACCCCGTTGGCGCAGAACTTTACTCCCCTTCTCTGCCTCGACGTATGGGAACACGCTTATTACCTTCATTATCAAAATCGCCGCCCGCAGTACATCGATGCGTTTTTCAACATTATCAACTGGCCGGAGATAGAAAAACGCTACAAAGAAAGTCGAAACCGGGCATAGCGAAGGTTTCCCTTCCCACCGAGGACTCTTAAAAAAGTACCAGATACAAGGCGGCAGGAAAAGTTCGACCGCAATGTACTGGCTTGTACATGAGGATCGGACTTTTCCAACAACGCCGTAGATGGTACTTTTTTAAGAGTCCTCCACCACCTTTGCACAGTCCTCTGTAAAATGCTAAACTGTCAACCAGTTAAATTATAATACTTCAAAAAATGACCTATATCTTACTTGCTCTTGGCGTCCTGCTTGTACTTGCTGTTGCTATTTATAACGGCTTAATCCGCCTAAAAAACAAATGCAATGAAGCTTTTTCGGACATCGACACTCAACTAAAACGTCGCTACGACCTCATCCCCAATCTCGTTGAAACCGTGAAAGGTTACGCCAGCCATGAGGCAAAAACTTTGGAAAATGTCACTGAAGCGCGAACTAAAGCGATGCAAGCAAAGGGTCTCAAAGAAAAAGAAGCTGCTGAAAACATGATCAGCACAGCGCTGAAAACCATTTTCGCCTTGGCCGAAAATTATCCAGATTTGAAAGCCAATCAAAATTTCCTCGATCTGCAAAAAACTTTGACTGAAATTGAAGAGCATATCCAGCTTTCCCGCCGCTACTACAACGCCACAGTAAGAGATTTCAATACCAAAATTGAGGTTTTTCCCAACAATCTTATTGCCGGTCCGATGGGATTTAAGCAAAGAGAATTTTTCATGGCCGCAGAAGAAGAAAAAAGCAACGTAAAAGTCGATTTCAAAGAAGGTTCAAATCCCCCGCCACAAACGCCACAAATGCCACAAATGCCACAAACGCCACAAGCACCGCAAACATCGCCAAAGGAATAATCCAACAACTGTTTTGCATTCCTCTTTAATTTGCGGCCAATTCAACTGTTGCCCCTGTCCTGATTAGTCTTTGTACCTCTTTTTGATACCAATGCCAGTTAAACACATCCGATGGATCTCTTCTGCAATGCGCATCGACCACCCTGTGCCCCATAATTTGTTCCATCGGAATTTTATATTTTGTCACCAGATATGCCGTTAAGCGTGCCAGAGATTTATATTGAAGCGGCGTATACAAATCGTATTTCCCATTTCTTTTATTCCAATTTACAAGATCAATACCTATAGTTTGTCCATTTACCGACCCATGCATATCTCCCCTACGAGCTGTTCCCCCGCCTGCATGAGGAGCAATTTCATCATCAGGCATGATTTGAATAATTTTTCCATCCCGGCTGATAGCATAATGTGGCGTATATTTCGCGTGAGTAAAATATCCGGCAGTGCGCTTTGCGCTCCATCCGCTAACCGTATCATGAATAATAATTCCTCGGACTTGGCCGCCCCTCTTTTTTCCCCGCCGCAACCCCCTCTCTCCTCCAATGTCGATAGGTGGCTTTGCCACTCTTTCATTGCCGCTAATTACAAACAAACCGCCCCCGGGACTAAGAATATCCTGGCTTGTAAATCGCGCTCTTCGATGAGGATCCGGCGGTAAATTTGTTGCCTCTTCAGCCCCATCATTCAATATCACAGCAATAAATTCGTCTGAACCAATCATTTCCTTACCCTTTAATAAACCGCGAATCCTCTCACGATATTTTTTGTCTGTAAGCAATTTTTCAAGAATACCCAAGTGGGAAAGATTTAGCTGATAACCTCCCCTAAATTGCAATCCTTCGAACTTCCCCCCGTTCTGAAGAATCTTAACAAATTTTATAAGCGGGGTCTCCTCAGCAGTTTGCGATTCTTTACTGGTTTTTTCTATAACAAATCTATCCAAATAATCTTCAAGATCGGCAACCTCCTTCCCGGTCGTCTGTTCCAGCCACTTTATTTGCGGACTTTCCGGATTTGAAATGTCAATCTGCATAACCAGCCCGGCCTCTACAACCGGAAATTTATCTACAGCTCTCTTTCCGGCCTGCATTTGCTCAATTTTTTCTTTTATACTCGCACCTGAAACAATAGATGAAATCTTTCCCTTGAGTCCTTCACGCAATCTTTTTTCAAATTGAAAATCGTATTGGAATTTTTTCAGGACTTCTTCGCCTTTTTCCAGTAATACCGCCGTCGTATAATCAGATTTCAGGCCTTCCGTGGCAATACCATACTTTTTAAATTGTCCTTCCAGCCGACCATAATGATTTCTGGCTTCTACTCTTTGCTTTATAACAGGTGCCGGAACCTTGAGCGCCATAAGCCGCCTACGCGATGTCTCTTGCAATTCTTTAGTCGGAATCGCGCCTGGACCCCTTGCTGAACCGGGCCATCTTTCCGCATCCCCCAAAGTACTGCCGATAATTTCCCCTCTTTTTTCCCGATCCCACCATTCTTGTTCTTTTTTTGCCTGCTCAATACATCTTGGATCGTCCTTTTCCCACACTTCCATAATTTCAATCTTCGTTCCACTAAATGCGCCGACATTTTCACCAATTGCAATATATGCACCACGCCCCTCATTTGTAAAATATCCGATTTTACCGCCCCGAATCGCTCTTGTTCCCACACGTACTTCATTGGTTTTTTCGTCTGTTACACGCACACGATAAACAGCCGGCGGAAATATATATCCAAGACGCACATGCCATCGAAACTTATCACATTTCATAATTTCATGCAGAGCATATTCATTGGGATTTTTCCCTTTTTTCAAAAACATAGCAGCCATATATTCGTTTTTTTCTTCGCGTTTTACATCCATCCATTCCCATCCACCTTCAAGATCCGTAATAGTCGCGTGTTCTTCGGCATATGTTCGTAATTTTTCCAATTCGGGCACCCTTTTTACAATATTTTCAACTTTTCCATCAAATTCATGCAAAAATCTTCCCAGCAATTTTGAAGTTTCTACTATTTTCAGTTGAATATCTGCAAGTTCCCTCCTTTTGACCGCCGCCTCTTCCAAAATTCTTTCCCTCGATAACAAATCGCCTTTATACCCCGCCAGGGCAGACTCTTTTTCTGCCAGCTCGTTCAAAAGACTATCCCGTCGTGCTTTGAGCGATTCAAGCGTCTCAACATCTTTGGGGGCTGGATTTGATGATCTCTCACCAATCTGGCCTTCGCGATGATCAGCCGCCCCGGGTGGATTTTGAAAAATCAATCTCCATTCATGCCAAACCCTGCCACTCTTTCCTTTTTTGAAATTCCACATATTTGCTGTATACCATAAAACAGCTTTGAGATACACTCAATAGCAAGACTTTACAAAAGAAAATTGATCAAAAAAATTCTCGGGGACATGCTGAAAAACGATGGAATGCAAGAAGATGAGAAGCTTGCGACGGAAACGTATGAGCTATACGGTGAGGAGAAAGCGACAAAATCGACGACGCATTACGCGTTTTTCAGCATGTCCCTCAAATTTTTCGGGCTAAGTTTGCTTTTGATAAGCAACACCGCTCTGGCAGAAAGCTGGGAAATCAGTTCCTTTGATGCCGAAATCTTGATCAACAAAGATGCATCCGTGGAAATCACTGAAAAAATCGTTGCGGATTTTACCAATGAAGCTCATCGCGGCATTGCCAGATTTATTCCTTTTGAAGCCGAAGGATATAATTCACAAATTTCTTTTTTGAGCGCAGTAAATGACAAAAACGAATCCTGGATTACAAACATCTACAAATCCGGCGGCTATTTGAATATCGAAATGACCAATCCGCAAGACGAATATAGAACTACGATTGAGACTTTCCTCCTCAAATATTTGGCCGAAAACGTCATTATTTTCCACAACGACGAAGTTGCCGAAGCAAAAAAATCCCCCTACGATGAATTTTATTGGAATGTAAACGGCACCGATAATCCCGTAAAAACAAAATCCGTCAGCGCAAAAATCTCTCTGCCACAAAACGCGAAACTCGACCTGACCTGTTTCACCGGCGCCTATGGCGAAGCGGCACAGGATTGCACGTACGAAATGCTCGATGACAAAACAGCATTATTCAAAACCACCCGCGAACTTGAACCCTACGAAAACCTCACAATCGCAATTGCAATCCCCAAAGGCATCATAGACAAAATACCGCTATACAAAAAAATATGGTGGTATTTGAAAGATCACTTAATCCTGGGACTGCCAATCGGCGCTTTTATCGTGATGTTTCTCCTATGGTATTTCAAGGGCCGTGATGAAAAAACTCTACGCGACACGATAATGCCTCATTTCACACCGCCGCAAAATATGCTGCCTACAGAGACGGGCACATTAATAGACGAAAAACTGCATCCACAGGACATCACATCCACAATCATCGATTATGCGGTAAAAGGCCACATTCAAATCAATGAAATCAAAGAAAAAAAATTACTCATCACTACAACAGACTATGAACTTGTTTTGTTGAAGCCTTATACATCAACAAAAGAATACGAAAAACTGATTCTGGAAGAAATTTTTGGTGAAAATCCCGAAAAAGGCAAAAAAGTACGCATTTCAAAGCTGATGAATAAATTTTACAAAAGTGTGCCAAATATAGAAAAATCCATTATGAAAGACATGGTAACCGCAGGATATTTTCCACATAATCCGGCAACGCTGCGCAAAGGCTACGGCATTATCGGCGGTATTCCACTTATCATCGGCTTTTATAGCGGCGGAATTGGCTCCTGGCTTTTCACGGTCAGCCTGATCGCAACAGGCATAATCATAATCATTTTCGGCCAAATTTTGCCACGTAAAACACAAAAAGGCGCCGAACTTTATTTTCAATTGAAAGGACTATACGAATACATAGAAACGGCTGAAAAAGATCGTCTAAATTTTCAGGAAAAAGCCAATATCTTCTTCGAAAAATTGCTTCCCTATGCGGTTGCTTTCGGGTTAACCAAAAAATGGGCCAAAGCTTTTGAAAATCTGATCACTTCTTCTCCGGGCTGGTTTCACGGTTATTATCCCGGACAGCATTTCAACATGTACTATTTCGCAGATAGTTTATCGCGCTTTACTCAAAGAGCGACAACCAATATCGCCGCTTCTCCGCGAGGCGGAGGCAGAAGCGCTTTTTCGGGCGGCTCCGGATTTGGCGGCGGCGGATTTTCCGGAGGCGGATTTGGAGGCGGCGGCAGCAGAGGGCTTTAAAAAAATCGCTGGACAGAGCCATAGAAAGCACATAAGATAGCCTCTTATAAATAAATCTTATGTCTAGAAACGGAACAAGTAGTGAAGTTTTCAATGAACGAGAAGCAGAAGTTTTCAAACAAGTTGGAATAGGCTTAAGACAAACATTGGCAAGCCCTATAACACCTAATAGCACCAACAGGCCAACACATAACTTACCTCAAATCCAGGCTGGTTTAGTGGAATTGGGAACAAGGAATTTTACAGGTCAGGACAACTTCTACAGGCTCGATCTTGCACTTGATGTTAATTTGGTGCCTGATGGAAGCAGAACCGCCGTATCGGATATTATTTTAAGTATCAAAAGGCAAACAACGGGCATTGATATTAAAGGATTGCTTGGCAAACTCGTTCCTGGTTTTTTACGCAAACGAAAACGCCCGGAAACAAAGCATCGTGATCAAAATACTTATCTCAAACTCACTCCAAACGGCTATCAGATAAGTGACAATCCCGAAGCTCTGGCCAGACGGCAAGGGCGACTGATGGAATACAAGCCCGAAGCTGCAGATCCAATCGGAGAAATCACTACCGAATTTTTGACACATCTTCGAAAAGCCGTCGAGCTGGAAAGATCCAAAAGAAGTTAAATCCCGAAGGGATGGGCTAAAAACCGATGCAATGCGAGGAGTCAAGGAGTTTCCGCCTGAGACGTATGAAGCTATACGGCGAACAGAAACCGAGCGAAGCGAAGGTTTCCACTACAAAGCATTGCGCGGTTTTTAGCCCATCCCAAGTTCTTCTCTAAGACTCTCTATTTCATCGCGTAACTCCGCCGCCTTTTCAAATTCCAGATTTTGACTGGCCAGATCCATTTTTTGCTCAAGCACATGTATCAAACGCGTCGCCTCATCTTTTGGAATTTTCTTCAGATCAATACCGCGGTCTTCACCGCCTTTCTTCTTTTTCCCGCCAAAATGCGAAATATCCCGCACCGCTTTTTTGATCGTTTCCGGCGTAATTCCATGTTTTTTATTATACTCCTGCTGTTTTCCCCGCCTCCGATCAGTCTCGGAAATCGCCAATTTCATCGCCGCCGTCATTTTATCCGCATACATAATCACAAAACCGTTCACATTTCGCGCGCAACGTCCGACAGTCTGAATCAAAGCGCTCGCACTTCTCAAAAAGCCTTCCTTATCCGCATCCAAAATAGCCACCAAACTCACTTCCGGCAAATCCAAACCTTCACGCAACAGATTTATACCCACCAGTACATCAAATTTTCCCAGACGCAAATCCCTCAAAATCTCAATTCGTTCAATCGTATCAATATCGGAATGCAAATATCTCACTTTCACATCCGCATCAGCCAAAAACTCCGTCAAGTCCTCAGCACTTCGATTGGTCAAAGTCGTAATCAAAACTCTTTCACCGACAGACGCGCGCTTGGCAATTTCCTTCAATAAATCTTCGATCTGTCCTTTTGTCGACCGCACGGAAACTTCCGGATCTACAAGCCCTGTCGGTCTCACTACAAGTTCCACAATCGCATCTTTTTTGGTATGCTCCATCTCATATTTTGCAGGAGTCGCCGAAACAAAAACCGTATTTTTCATATAATCCTCAAATTCATCAAACTTAAGAGGACGATTATCATGTGCCGAAGGCAACCTGAAGCCATGTTCAATCAAAGTTTGCTTACGCGAAAAATTACCGTTATGCATACCCCCGACCTGCGGCACCGTCATATGAGATTCATCGATAAAAAGCAAAAAATCCGGTGGCAAATAATCCATCAAAGTCATCGGCCGCGCACCCGCCGGCTTGTGATCCAGATAACGCACATAATTTTCAATTCCGCTGCAATAACCGGTTTCAAGCAAAATTTCAATATCGTATTCCGTGCGAGTTCTGAGTCGCTCCGCTTCGATATTACGTCCCATTTTTTTAAGCTCATCGCAACGCAATTCCAGATCCTCTCTAATCAAATCAACGGCCGATTTTATTTTCTCTTCCGTTGAAACATTGTGTTTGGCCGGAAAAATCGTCACGCTTTCAAGCTCACGGATCAATTCTCCCGTAAAACTATCAACTTCAGATATCGCCTCAATCTCATCACCGAAAAACTCAAATCTGAAAACCGTATCTCTATCGGGCGGAAAAACCTCTATCGTATCACCCAAAACATGAAACATGCTGTTTTTAAATTCCAGATTTGATCTCAGATACTGCAAATCCGTCAAATGTCTCAAAAATTGATCGCGCACAAGATTTTCACCGACTTTCACCGTTCTCGCCAATTTTTGATAATCTTCAACCGAACCCAAACCGTAAATACATGAGACGGAAGCCACGATCAGCACATCCTTGCGGGTAAGCAGATTGGCCGTTGCCGCATGACGGAATTTGTCGATTTCTTCATTGATCGAAGCGTCTTTTTCGATGTATGTGTCAGTCGCCGGTTTATAAGCTTCCGGCTGATAATAATCGTAATAAGAAACGAAATAACTGATTGCATTATCGGGAAAAAATTCCTGAAACTCACTGCAAAGCTGCGCCGCCAAAGTCTTGTTATGGGCTAAAACAAGGGTCGGACGCTGCAGGGCTTCGACCACCTTCGCAACCACGTAAGTCTTGCCACTGCCCGTAACGCCAAGCAAAGTCTGAAACTGTTTTTTTTCATTCAGGCCCTTCACCAAAGCTTCAATCGCCGCAGGCTGATCGCCTTTTGGCTTCATCTCGGTTTGTAATACGAATTTTTTGGACATAGCCGAAAAATTCTAGCACAGAGCGGACAATAAGCCAACTGTGATATACTCAAAACATGACTTTTTTGCAATTCGCCATCAAAACCGCTCAAAAAGCCGGGAAAATTCTACTCAAAGAATCCACGAAAAATTTACAAATCAGAGAAAAAGCTGCAGACGATTTCGTGACCAATGCAGACCTTGAAAGCGAAAAATTGATTATTAAAGCGATCAAAAAAACTTATCCGGCACATGGGATTTTTGCAGAAGAATCGCACACCGCAAACATGCCGAACAAGGAATACATTTGGCTGATAGATCCGCTCGACGGCACGACAAATTATGCGCATCAACTGCCACTATATTGCGTTTCCATGGGACTTTTACAGATCAAAAAAGCCGAAAAATCCAAAAATTTCAATTATCTGAGCGGCGAAATCATCGCCGGAGTGGTCTTTGCACCGCGATTGAATGAACTTTTCTATGCGGAAAAAGGCAAAGGCGCTTATCTGAACGGCAAAAAAATTCATGTTTCAAATGTACGTGAACTTTCAAGAGCAATGACGGTTACGGGCTTCCCGCCGAAAAATAAAGAAATAAACATGCCATATTTCACCAATATGGTGCGCCACAGTGGCGTCGTAAGACGGTTTGGAGCGGCAGCTCTGGATCTTTGCTATTGTGCCAGAGGCGCGATAGACGGATTCTGGGAACTTGAACTAAAACCCTGGGACATCGCAGCCGGAAGCCTGATTGTCATAGAGGCTGGCGGCACGGTAACCGACTTAAACGACCAAACCCTTGATCTTTTCGGCCAAGAAATCCTCGCCACAAATACACATATCCACCGCGAAATGATGAAAAAATTGGCAAGCAAATAAAAGTATCCCAGGCAGAGACGAGGCGAAGTCGAGTCTCCATATCCAGCCCACACGCAACCTTGCATGATTTCCTCCTTTAAAGTACGATCTCCGCGCATAATTTGCGTCCGTAGCTCAGTTGGATAGAGCATCAGCTTGCGGAGCTGGGGGTCACAGGTTCAACTCCTGTCGGACGCACCATAGAAATTGTGCAAAGCACAATTTCCATGCAGCTTGCCGCTTTACCACGTGCATCTTCTGCGCAGGAGAACTTTCAAGCAAAATGCAAACGAATGTGCAGCATCTTGCGTAGAAAGTTCAGCAAATCCCTATTGAA
>JACQRJ010000040.1 GCA_016206505.1 Candidatus Peregrinibacteria bacterium
GCTCGTTTAAGAGCTCAGCTGGAAAAGGATTTGAAAGATAAAAATAAAGTGATTAATGAGCATTATCTGGAAATTTTGAAATGGCCGGAGGATGAGAAAATTATTAGAGAAATTTTTGAAAGGTTGGTTACTTACAGATATGATACCAATAAGGGGGGGAGATATAGAGATTCCAAGCAGCTTGAGGCTCAGCCGCGGGTGTTTTTATCTGATTTTCATCCATTTCAACTGGTTTATATGGCTAAGGCTATTGGTGTGCCGGATGATTTTCAATTTACTGTTTATGAGGACAGGCCAAAGCAAGGGTATGAAAGGCTTTACAGGGGTAAAAAGTATAAATCCATGACTTTGGGCGAACTTATTAAATATGAGAAGAGTCGTTTGTTGACTGATGTTGTTTTAGACGATGACAAAAAACATGAGGATGATGAGTGGCTTTTATTACTTTTGAATTTGGAAGGCGTTAGTGATCCTTCAACAGTGGTTGGTACAAATTTGGATGGTAAGCCTATTAGAAAAAGTGATGTTGTTGATTCGGTTAAAAGTGAATTAATGATCAGTACAAAATTTGGACCTCAAATATTGAACTGGGATAGAAGATTATTTGGTACTTTGTATTTTCATGCCGAAGGGAATATTTCTGTTTTGCAGAAAACCGTTAGAACTATAAAGAATAGTCCGTTCACCTGTTATGGAATTCATGCCGCCGAGGCACTTTTGGGGGATCCGTCGGTTTCGGATGGAGACAAGAGGAAATATGTTGATGAGATTTTTTCTATTATTTTTAATAAATATCTCGTTGTGAAGACTTTTTCGTCTTCCGATGATCCCAGGATTCTATCCAACAATATTCTGGTTTTAGGTCATTCTTTGGAGATATATCTTGAATATAAAAAATATTTTTCACCTGAACAGCAAGAGGTTTTTAAATTTATGATTGCGGAATTGGCTGAGTTGATGAAGAGTGTTAGTTTATCAAAGAAGCATACAGCAAGTTATGATGCTTTTTTAATTCATCTGGTTGGAGTTTTGAGGCGACTCGAGGAATAAAATCTGTTTTTAATTTTGGACGTAGGGGATTGCAAGGATTATTCCTCCTGAAGCATCTTGATTTCGATCTGAACGCCGGCGGGGAGGCTCAGGTTTGAAAGGGTTTCGATGGTTTTTGGCGTGGTTTCGCGAATGTCGATAAGGCGGGAATGTGTTCGCATCTCAAACTGCTCGCGTGAACTTTTGTGAACGAAAGTGGATTTGTTGACTGTAAATTTTTCTATTTTTGTCGGAAGGGGGATCGGTCCGGCAATGATGGCGCCGGTGCGCTCGGCATGGTCGGTTATCAATTTGCATGTTTCGTCGATAACTTTGTGATCGAAGGATTTGATCTTGATGCGGATTTTTTGCTTGACGGCCATTTTGGTTTCGGTTAGAAAAATTTAATTGTCCCGCCAATACTTCTTTTTTGAGCTTAGCGGGTGCTTTCCTAAAAACAGAAAAGCAATTTTGTAGGGCATTTATATAGTTTTAGGGCTTTAAAGTCAAATGATTTTTCGCTTGTTGCTGTTAAGATTGTGTGATAAAAAGTGCGCAAAATTTATTTTTTAAAAATTTAAATATATGAGTGGAGCTGAAGAAATGTCTGTACCGGCTGATGTTACAGAAAGGCCTTTTACTTCCGGTGCGTCGTTATCTTCTGAACAGGAGCTTAAGGCCGGTGTGGGAGAATTTTTGAGGGACAAGGCTCGCAATCTTGTTACCGTTCTTGCTTTGAATGGGGGCGCCGATGCTTTGACTGTTCGGTGCCGGGCATCAGCTGGCGCATTGGATGCTTTGAGAAAGGCGGGTATAGAAGTCGGCGATTATGCTTATAAAGGTCATGCTGAACATTTTACTGTAACTCTGACCGCAGATCAGGTGAGGAGTGCGGCGATGTCTACGGTTTCGTCTGAGGAAGTTTCAGGTACAGCGAGAGTCCATGATGATGGGTCGGGCAGTCTGCTTGAAGGGGGTGTGGATGAAGAGGCGACACAGGGGTAGGAGAATTAATTTTTGTTAAAAAATGGCGATTTAAAGGAAAGTATCCCCGGGGATGCTTTCCTTTGTTGCCGAGGCCCTGTTTATATGAAAAGACCTTCGGTAAGGGAGGTCTTTTTTGTTGGGAAGGGAAATTTTGCGAAGCAAAATTTCTTGTTAATAGGGCTTTTTCACTTTTAAGTCTGCAATGTTTTGATAATGTTTTATATTTCTGGTGACAAGTGCGTATTTGTGCTTTATGGCCGTTGCTGCAATTAGGCTGTCGGCGATTCCTAAGCCTGTACTCCATTTTTTTGTTTTGTAGATTTGCAAAGCCGTTTTGGCGATATTTGTATTCAGGTCAAGCGTGACGAAATTTTCAAGAAAATTGTTGATTTTCTTTTCCTGATTTTTATTATTATAGCCATTGATGAGTTCAAATACAGTTAAAAATGCAATATGCCTTTCTTTACGTTTCAGATTATCAAGGAAATTTATTGCTTTATCATGCAATCTTAGATAGTCGATCAGGATGTCCGTATCAATCACGTACATATAATTTATTTCAAAAGTGCCGGTAAATCTTTTTTATCTATTTTTTCTAGTTTTTTCAGAGCTTCTGCGATGTCCTTAGCCCTTGTATCCCATTTTTTTCTGATCATTTCCAATGAGGGAAATTCTTCTCCGGATTTTTCTTTCAGCCAGTTTGGATGTACCAATAAGGCTGCAACTTTTCCGTTTTCGAGGATTACATAGTAGTTCCCATTATTTTTTTGAATTTCGTCGATCAATTGTCCAATGCGTTTTCTGGCTTCGGAGCTTGATATTAGCCTATCTGTTGATATTGTTATTCCCATGAATTTATTGTAGCCATTGTACGGGATATTGTCAACTATTTTGTACAAAGTTTGGTGCAGATTTTTTCAATGAAAAGACCCCGCCTCGGCGGGGTCTTTTGTATTGATAACTTTTTGAGCGCGTTTACGCGATGAATTTTTGAGAGTTTCCAAGGAAGGGAAGGAAATCCGCTTTGCGGATTTCGGGCTGCAGGGAAATTTTGCGGAGCAAAATTTCATTTCAAAATCTTTGCAACTACGCCGGCTCCTACGGTGCGGCCACCTTCGCGGATAGCGAAACGTGTGCCTTCATCAAGAGCGATTGGGCAGCCAAGAGTTACGGTCATTTTGACGTCGTCTCCGGGCATCACCATTTCTACGTCAGCAGGTAGTTCTACAGAACCGGTAACATCTGTAGTTCGGATATAAAATTGTGGCTTGTATCCTTTGAAAAATGGAGTGTGGCGGCCACCTTCATCTTTGGTCAAAATATAAACTTGTGATTCGAATTGTGTGTGTGGAGTAATGTAACCTGGTTTTGCGATAACCTGTCCTCTTTCAATTTCTTCTCTTTCAATACCGCGTAGCAGCAGACCTACGTTGTCACCGGCTTGACCCTGATCGAGCAGTTTGCGGAACATTTCCACACCGGTAACTACAACTTTGCGAGTGTCTTTGATGCCTACGATTTCAACTTCTTCATTTATTTTAACAATACCCTGATCGATTCTTCCTGTAGCTACAGTTCCACGACCTTTGATGGAGAAGACGTCTTCAACGGACATCAAAAATGGCTTATCAAGTTCACGAACCGGATCTGGAATGTATGAATCAAGAGTGTTTAGAAGTTCAACAATTTTTTCTTCGTATTGTGCATCTCCTTCAAGAGCCTTTAGAGCTGAGCCTTTGATGATTGGCGTAGTGTCGCCGGGAAATTCGTATTTGTTCAAAAGTTCGCGGATTTCCATTTCGGAAAGCTCGGCGATTTCGGGATCGGCCATATCCATTTTGTTCATGAAAACCACGATGTATGGCACGTTTACCTGGCGGGCCAAAAGAATATGTTCACGAGTTTGCGGCATCGGGCCGTCTGCTGCGGAAACAACGAGAATGGCGCCATCCATCTGGGCGGCACCGGTAATCATGTTTTTAACGTAATCCGCATGCCCCGGACAGTCGACGTGAGCGTAGTGACGTTTGTCGGTTTCGTATTCCTGATGTGAAGTTGCTATCGTAATACCTCGTTCTTTTTCTTCAGGTGCATTGTCGATTTGATCAAATGCCACCGCTTTGTTTTTGCCACCGAATTTTTTTGCTGCAACGGTTGTAATCGCTGCAGTTAGCGTAGTTTTGCCGTGATCAACGTGTCCGATGGTTCCTACGTTGACGTGCACCTTGCTACGATCGAATTTTTCGTCCGCCATGATGAAAGGATTTTAGAAATTATATAATTAAGTGAAATGCCGTCTTTTTGAAGTGACAGCGCCGGAATAGTATATGAATTTTTTTACCAATGCAAGGAAAATTATGAATGCTTAGGCGCGTGCCTGGCTGCTTTTTTTGCTGATGATTTCTTCGGCGACGTTGACGGGAACTTTGTCGTAATGACCGAATTCCATAGTGTAATTGCCGCGTCCCTGAGTCATTGAGCGTAATTCCGTGGCGTAGCCGAACATGTTTGCAAGCGGGATGATGGCCTTGATGAATTTTACCAGGCCGCGATCACCGGATTCCTGAATCTGGCCGCGACGGCTTGAGATATCACCCATAACGTCACCGAAGTAATTTTCCGGAACCAGCACTTCCACCGACATGATCGGTTCGAGAATTACCGGACCGGCTTTTTTTACCGCGTTTTGGAAACAAATGCTGCCGGCGATTTTGAAGGCTATTTCCGAAGAATCCACGTCATGGTAGGAGCCGTCAAAAAGCTCGGCTTTGATATCCACTAATGGGTAGCCGGCGATGACACCTCTGGTCATGGCTTCCTGAATACCTTTGTCTACGGCCGGAATGTACTCTCTCGGGATGCGTCCGCCGACAATGGCGTTTACGAATTCATAACCTTTGCCTGGTTCCTGCGGCATAACGCGCAAGAAAACGTGACCGTATTGACCGCGGCCACCGGTTTGTTTTGCATATTTTTCTTCCATTTCAACTTCCTGTGTAATAGTTTCGCGGTAAGCAACCTGTGGTGGGCCGACATTTGCTTCAACTTTAAACTCCCGGCGCATACGGTCAACGATGATGTCCAAGTGTAGTTCGCCCATACCGGCAATAATGGTTTGGCTGGTTTCCTGATCGGTTTTGACGCGAAAAGTCGGGTCTTCCTGTGCGAGTTTTTGCAATGCTAAGCCCATTTTTTCCTGATCGGCTTTGGTTTTTGGCTCAACGGCGATACTGATTACCGGATCGGGGAATGTGATGGATTCGAGAAGGATTGGTTGATCGGGATCGCAAAGTGTGTTGCCGGTGGTGGTGTTTTTTAGTCCAACGATGGCGGCTATATCACCTGTTCTTACTTCTTTGATTTCCTGGCGGGAATTGGCGTGCATTTGCAGCAGACGGCCAACACGTTCTTTGTTTCCTGTTGAGGCGTTTAGAATGTAGGAGCCGGATTGCAGTTGGCCGGAATAAACACGGAAAAAGCAAAGGCTGCCTACGAAAGGATCGGTGGCAATTTTGAAAGCCAGAGCGGAGAAAGGCTCATTCATATCCGCTTTACGGGTGATGGCAAGTTCGGGATTTTTGAGATCATGACCTTTGATTTCCGGAAGGTCGAGCGGACATGGCAAGTAGTCGCAAACTGCGTTTAGGACAAGTTGGACGCCCATATTTTGCAATGCTGTGCCGCAAAGAACCGGATAAAGTTTGCCGTGAATTGTGGCGTGTCTCAAACCTTTTTTCAGTTCTTCAACGCTGATTTCTGCTCCGTTTAAGAACTTTTCCATAACGAAATCTTCATTTTCGGCGATTTTTTCAACCATTACAGCGCGATATTCTTCCATTTTTTCTTTCATGTCTTCAGGAACTGGAATTTCTTTGATGGTTTCTCCATGTTTACCTTCAAATGTGTAAGCTTTGCGCTCCATAATATCGACTACACCAATGAAGTCTTTTTCCATGCCGATTGGCAGTTGAATGGCAACAGCATGAGGATTTAATCGCTTGTGGATCGAGTTTAAACTCATGTAGAAATCACCGCCGATTTTATCCATTTTATTGATGAAGGCGATGCGTGGGACATTGTATTTATCCGCTTGTCTCCAGACTGTTTCCGATTGTGGTTCGACACCCATCGCACCGTCAAAAACGGCTACGCCTCCGTCTAAAACGCGAAGTGAGCGTTCGACTTCCACCGTAAAATCCACGTGTCCCGGAGTGTCGATGATGTTGATATGATGTTGAATGCCGGATGGGGGAGTCCAAAAACAGGTCGTAGCGGCTGCCGTAATGGTGATGCCTCTCTCTCTTTCTTGTTCCATCCAGTCCATGGTGGCTGCGCCTTCGTGTACTTCGCCGATTTTGTGAGTGATACCGGTATAGAAAAGAATGCGTTCAGTTACTGTGGTTTTGCCCGCGTCGATATGAGCGATGATGCCGATATTGCGAAGTAAATTTAAGTCGTCAGCCATGGTGAATTTGTTAAAAAAGTGCGTGGGTATTATATGTATAGCCGCGGTGAAGTCAAGCGGGGGGAAAAGCCCTGCTGAAAAACGCGCACTGTATCGTCAACTGCGTCGCTTCCTTCTCGCCGTATAGCTGCATACGTCTCCGTCGGAAGCTCCTTGTTTCCTCGCATTGCATCGTTTTTCAGCAGGGCTTCTTAAAAGAGATTTGGCTACTCGTATACCTTGCTTCGGTGGGCGATTTTTATTATGACCAAAATAATTAGCAGGTTTTGATTTTTTTGACTTACTATTATGCGATAATCTCCTATTCTGAAGCGGAATTTGTTATCGAGACCCTGAAGTTTTTTAGCAAAATTTAATGGGTTTTCTGATTTTTCGAAATATTCCAATTTTTTGAAAATACGTTTTTGTAAGACTTTTGGTAAAGTGCGGAAGTCATTTTCGCCCTGTTCTGAAAATTGAAATTGATAAATCTGCGCCATTATAAACCGTATTTATCTTTCATTTCTTTAAGTTTCAGGCCGCCTTTTTTCTCCCAACTTTTCTCTGCCGTTTCCAGCTCTTTTAAGAAATCAGCTTTGGTTTGCAGAGGCTCCAGTACGATTTTGCCATCTTTGATATTGCAAATGAACCGTTTCACTATGATTTGCTTTCGTATCTTCTGGGGAATTGTAATCTGGCCTCTTTCAGATAATTCTAAAATTGTATCTTCCATAGGATTGATTTTAGTATGATTTACTGAAAATATGATAATCGGAAAAGATGGGGAAGTCAAACTGGAATTATTTTGCCCGGGCGAGGGTGTCATAAACGAGTCTGCCGATTTCTCTGATTCCTTCCTTTGCCTTTTCCCTGGTTCTAAAATCCGAGACCATGACTACCATGACAAATTTTTTCTTACCAATGGTGTAAATGGCCGCATAATGTTCATTACCGGCTATCGCACCACCCTTTTGCGCTATTTTGACGTCTCGTGGCAGCGTTTTCGCCAATGATCCGGGTTTTGCGTTGCTTGCGTTTAGTTCCATCAAATCCATGGCGGAAGGCCAACCGGCAGGTGGTTTTGCACTTATGGCGAAAGCCATTGCTTTTGCCATGTCTTTTGCGGTAATCCAATTTTCCCGATCTTCTCCTTCGTCGCGCATCGCTCTTTCAAGCACCGTATCTTTGAAGCCAAGTTCTTTTATGGTTTTGGCTACCCATTCCATGCCAAGATAATCGATTATTTTATTGGTCGAAAGGTTATCACTTATTGAAATCATGTAGTGGGCCCATTTCTTGAGTTGCGGGATATCTTCTGATTTAACTTTTCCCTCCTCTACAGCTTTGTGCAAGGCGAAAAGAATCGGCACTTTGATTAATGACGCTGCTTTGAGGCGCAAATTTTCGCTCAGCTGGGCGAGCACTTTGCCGGTTTCGGGATCAAACACATAGACAGCAACTGTGTCTGCTCGCATTTTTTCAACAATCCCCTCAACGCTTTTTTGAAGAGTTGTAGTTGGTTTTTCGGGTGATGCGGGTTTTGGTTTTTCAGGGGCGGGTGCAGGCTTGGCCGGAGAAGCCGGCTTTGGCGAAGTTGGTGGTTGTGTTGGTATTGATAATTCCGGATCATTTGGTTTTTTATGTTGTGTGTAAAAATTGATGTATTCTTCTTCCACTCCCAGATTGTTTTCCCGGGCGAATGTGATCAGTTGCCAAATAATTCCCGGGTATGGGGTAAAATTTCCGATTTGCAGCCCAGCTATTTTCGCCGCTTCACCAAGGCTTTTTACTTTGCCTGAGGCTATAAGTCCCGCCGTAAGTGCGAAGGGTCCGCGATGAGTACCATTCATGCAATGGATGATAAAACTCTCTCCGCTATTAATCAGTTCAGCTATTTCTTTCCATATATGTCTGTTGTTGTGATCCAGATGTTCTTTTTTGCTTCCGCCACGTTGTTTTTTTTTCCGTAGCTCAATGTCGATTTTGTTCTCTTTTAACCTGCTTACAACATCTTCCATGCCCTGATGATTGTCCAGACTGATAATGTATCTGACGGCTTTTTTCCTGATTTGTTTTTCGGCCAGTTCCGGTTTAAATTTTTTTGTATCGCTGTCATCTCTTCCGGGCGATCCGCCGCAATATATTGTCTGGCCTGAAGCAAATTTTAACTCCCATTCGTTGTAAAGGTGGTCCTCAGTGCTTTCTTTTGGTTTTCTTTTTGTGGTGATGCTTTGGGTGTCAATTTTGTCTGATTGGTGCGTTGTTCTTTTTTGAGGAGATGGGTTTTCGGGATCAAAAGGTTCTGTTTGATTTCCTTTCCATATCCAGGGAGTCAGTATGCAGCCGCCTGTTGTGCAAAAGCCTCCTACTTCGAGATCAAAAGTTTTATCAGGGTTTTTGGTGTTGTATTCTTCCCACGCTTTTCTTAAGTGGGTTGTTAGCCGTATGAAGTGCCTGAAAATCCTTGTAACCAAACAGATTTTTATCGGGTTTTGCGGATTTTTTTCAGCTTGTTTGATAATGTTTGGAAAAGTGTTGACGATGTTCTGCTCGCTGCTTGTGCTTGCTTCTTCGAGGACGATCTGGCCGCTTTGACGTTTTTTTTCCAATTCGGTTTTTGGATAGCCGGCTTCTTCCCAGGCTTTATACATGCCCATTGCTTCAGAGCTACCATTGTTTGCATCGCGGAATTTTTGTGATGTGCCGGTGGCGATAAGTGTTGCGTTGGGATTTTTACTTATGAGTACCTGGATGGCAGCATGAGCGCGTTTTTTATTTGTTTCTTTTTGATCTGAGCCGCAGGCGATGATGATATCGGGATTGAAATTGAAGTTTTTTATCTTAGGGTTGTCGGGAATATTTAGTTTTACTGTTGGAGTTAAAGAGGGCGCTTCAGGGCTTGGTTGTGGTGTTTCCTCGGCGGTTAGCGGTTTTGCTATCGGCGCTTTGTCGAAGGCCGAAGCTTTTACAAATCCTGTGAGTTGATTTTTTGGTTCTGTTTGTCCCGTGATTTCGCATTTTACACAGTCTTCGCCTTTGATTTTGTAAATGCGGCCGTTGTCGAGAATTTTTGCGGTGTCGCCGGGTTTTACAATTTCAAACATGCCGGTCGGGATGATGATAATCCTCGCTTCTTCTTTGAGTTTTGCGGTGTCTTCGAGGGCGAAAGCCTGAGGAGCTTTTTCCTGAATGTCGGCGGTGCGGTCGCGGGCGGCCTGAATGACACCTTCGGTAGCCAGTTTGAATAGGGCTTTGAGTTTTTCTTTTGCCAGTGTGATGACTTCTTTTTCGCCGTCTTTGAAATAAAGTTCGCGATAATCGCAATGTACGACCAGGACGCGGTCGGCTTTGTTGGCTACGGTATCTCCTTCGATTTGGGGAAGGTGAGGTGGGGCTTTGATTTTGCCGGCTACGTAGTCGAGAATTTCTTCTTTTGTGGTGGGGCCGAGATCGGGATTTGCAAAAGTGTGGGGTACCGCTTGAGGAGCAGCGTGAGGGGCTGCCGGAGGTGTGCCAGCGGTAGCGGGCGCGGCTGGATTGTTTGCTGGAGTATTAGTCGGTTTATTTGGTGCCATTTTTGTGTTTAATCAAATTCAGGATCAAAAATTCCTTTTATTATAGCATTTTTCTGTGTATTTGGGCGAGGGCGAGGGGTTGACAATTTAATTTGTGTTGGATAATTTGTTTCAGGTATTTTTAAATTTACTGAAGTGGGCAAGGTACTTGATAATTCATGTGGTGTTGGCTTGGTGGGGGCAGAAAGACGTTTTGAATGTGGGGCAGAAGAGCCCTCAAAAGTTCGGCAAAAGGTAGGAGAAGTTGTTAGAGATGTTTGTGATTTGAATGTGGCGGCGGGTTTGCCTTATAAAATGAAGTTGAGTGAATGGATTGCTTGGAACAAGGAGCAAGATGCAAAAGCTTAAGGGACTTTTGCAGAGTTCGTTTTAGGGGCATGGAAACTCGGCAGAGCTGCAAGCTGCATGGAAATTTTGCGGTGCAAAATTTCTGCTAATACCTGGCAAGGTGTGCGAAGGCTTTGTTGGCCTGGGCCATTCTGTGGGTGTCTTCTTTCTTTTTGAAAGCGGAGCCCTGTTCGTTACTGGCATCGATGATTTCCGTAGCCAGTTTGTTTGCCATTGGAGAGCCCTTTTTGGCGCGGGCGGCTGAAATAAGCCAGCGGAATGATAAAGCAAGTTGTCTGCCTTGTTTCACTTCTATAGGGATTTGATAAACGGCGCCACCGATACGTTTTGCTTTTACTTCAAGCTGCGGTTTGATGTTGTCGATAGCTGTTTTGAAGATTTTTTCGGGATCGGCTGAAGTTTTTTTGCTGATGATTTTTAGAGTTTCATTGAAAATACGACGTGCAATGCTCTTTTTGCCGGCTAACATAATGTAATTGATAAATTTCTCTTGTAAGGGAGAGGATGTTTCCGGAATCTGGGCGGTATTTTTATCGGCTTTGTTCATGTCTTAATTGCTATTATTTTTTAGATTTCTTGGCGCCGTATCTGGAGCGTCCCTGTTGCCTTTTGGCTACGCCTTGAGTATCCAGGACACCGCGGACGATGTGGTAACGTACACCTGGCAGATCTTTAACTCTTCCGCCGCGAATCAAAACCACGGAGTGTTCCTGTAAATTGTGACCTTCACCCGGGATGTAAGCGTTGACTTCCATGCCGTTTGTGAGTTTTACGCGGGCGATTTTGCGGAGCGCGGAGTTTGGTTTTTTTGGCGTCATTGTTTTTACCTGAGTGCAAACACCGCGTTTTTGCGGGCAGCCAAGGGCAACCGCTCTGTTTTTCAAATGGTTGAAAATGTTTTGTAAAGCAGGCGATTTACTCTTTCTTAAAACCTTTCTGCGTGGTCTCTTGATTAACTGATTGATTGTTGGCATTTATCCTTAGTGGTTATAAAAGCTTTGAGACTTTATATTAAGTTTTTTTGAAGCGCAAGGGAAATGCTGAAAAACGATGTAATGCTGTGTCAACAAAATTAAATCACGGGTAAAACTCTTTTTTTGCCTTCCTGCTCCGCTAATTTTTGTTCCCTTTCTTCCAAAATATCAAATTCGGATTTGAAATTTTCCGGATTTTCAGAACATAATTTGCGGTAAGTTTCGCCGGCGGGGATCAGTTTGCCGATGATAACGTTTTCTTTCAGACCGTTGAGTTGATCGATACGATTTGTGGTTGAAGCTTCGACAAGGACACGGATTGTTTCCTGGAAGGAAGCGGCTGAGAGCCAGCTATCCGTATAAAGAGCAACTCGGGTAAGACCCAAAAGTAGGCGTTCTCCACGAGCTTTTTTCTTCAATTTCTTATTAACATTGTTGAGCCTGATAATGTCCACAATTTCGCCGGGTAAGAAATCGCTGTCTCCGCTGTCCAGAATGCGAACTTTGGAAAGCATCTGGCGCGCGATGATTTCGATATGTTTGTCATTGATACTTTGTCCCTGTGAAGCGTATATGCTCTGCACTTCATTGACTATGTACTTTTGGACTGTATAAGTGTCGCTTAATCGCATCAATTGCTTGAGATCAAGGTGGCCGTTGGTTAACGGCTGGCCTTTTTTGACTTCGGTATTGTTTTTGACCTTTACACTGCGCCCCGCAGATACTTTGTATTGTTTTTCCACCGGTCCGTCGCTGACAACTTTAATTTCGCTATCGGTTACTTCAACTACTTTTCCGCTTTCCGTGGCCTTTACCGAGCCTTTGTGAATTTCGGATTTGGCCAAAACCATTTTTGGATGGACTTTGTCCCCCTTTTTTACGGTCGGCGCCATATCAGCCAAAAGATCGTAAATGGTTTCAACCGGTTTATATGAAGTAACGATAAGTTCTGTCTGTTTACCTTTTTGACGGACTTTTACTTTGCCGTCGACGTCGGAAATGATAGCGGGATTTTTTGGCGTGCGGGCTTCAAAAAGCTCTTCCACACGGGTCAAACCCTGAGTAATGTCGGAACCTTCGGCAACACCCCCCATGTGGAAAGTACGCATTGTAAGCTGGGTTCCCGGTTCACCGATACTTTGGGCGGCGATAATGCCGACCGCTGTGCCGATTTCCACTGATTTGTTGGTGCCGAGATCCTTGCCGTAACATTTTTCGCAGATGCCGCCTTCGGTCAGGCAGGTCATCACGGAGCGGACATGCACTTCATCGATTTTGGCTTTATTGATTTTTTCAATCGTATCTTTTTCGATAATTTCGCCTTTTTTGGCTATTCCTTTCAGTTCCTGATGTAAGGTGCGTCCGTAAATGCGGGTTTCAAATTTTTCGCCGATAATTTCGGATTCCGCACGGGTGATTGTGTGTTGCTCTGCTGAGCCGCAGTCGATTTCTCTGATGACTACATCCTGATTTGAATCTACCAGACGGCGTGTAAGATAGCCGGCTTCAGCGGTTTTTAGCGCAGTATCGGATTTACCTTTGCGTCCGCCGTGAGTGGCGATGAAGTATTCAAGAATTGAAAATCCTTCTTTCAGGTTTGATTTGATCGGTAATTCTATCGTTTTACCTGCCGGATTGGCTACCAGTCCTTTGATGCCGCAGAGCTGCGTGATTTGTCCCCAGTTACCGCGGGCTCCGGAGTCGATCATGTAAAAAATATTGTTTTCTTCATCGATGCTGTTGACCATTTCGCTGGTGATTTTTCCTTTGGTGGCGGACCAGATTTTGATGGTGTGATTGTAGCGTTCGTCGTCGGTGATCAGGCCTTTCCAAAATTGATTATTGATTTGTTTGACCACTTCGGAAGAATCTTCAATGATTTTTTCCTTGGCATTCGGAATGACCATGTCTTCCTGGGCGATGGAAATCCCGGATTTTGTTGCGAATTTGAAGCCCATGTCTTTTAGACTGTCGACGAGGACGCTGGTCTTTTCTTCACCGAAATTTTCGAAACAGTCGGTAACTATTTGTGAAAGCTGTTTTTTGCCAATGTTTACGTTGTAAAATGCTAATCCTTCCGGGATATAGCTGTTGAAAATTAGACGGCCGACCGTGGTTTCCTTGATTTCATCATCTGTCCATCTGGCTTTGATTTTTGCCTGAAGATCTACATGTCCCGATTGATAAGCAAAAATAGCCTCTTCAGTATTGCTGAAAGTCATGCCCTCGCCTTTGCGATTTTTGGATGATTTTGTGAGGTAGTAGCAGCCAAGAACCATGTCCTGTGTCGGAGTCACGATTGGTTCACCGGCTGAAGGTTTGAGTAGATTGCGGGCGGAAACCATGAGGTAGCGCGCTTCTTTTTGGGCGGCACGGGAAAGTGGAACGTGGATCGCCATCTGGTCGCCGTCGAAGTCCGCATTGAAAGCGGCGCAAACCAGAGGGTGCACCTGAATCGCTTTACCTTCGATTAAAATCGGCTGGAAAGCCTGGATACCAAGGCGATGCAAAGTCGGCGCACGATTTAGCAGTACGTAATGATCCTTGGTTACTTCTTCAAGAATATCCCAGACTTCACGCTTGTTGCTTTGGATCAGTCTTTCGGCGTTTTTGATATTGTGTGCGTAACCGTCGCGGATCAGGCGGCCGATAATAAACGGCTTGAACAATTCCAGAGCCATGATTTTTGGCACGCCGCATTGGTGAAGTTTCAATTTAGGGCCGATTATAATTACGGAACGGCCGGAATAATCGACACGTTTACCAAGGAGATTTTGGCGGAAGCGTCCCTGTTTTCCTTTTAACATGTCAGAAAGAGAGCGTAGTTTGCGCTTGTCGCCTGAAGAAAATACTGTTTTGCCCGCGCGTGCGCTGTTGTTTAACAAAGTATCTACCGCTTCCTGAAGCATGCGTTTTTCATTGCGGCAGATAACTTCCGGCGCGCCGATGCCCATTAATCTCTTTAAGCGGTTGTTTCTGTTTATAACACGGCGGTAAAGATCATTTAGGTCTGAAGCGGCGAAACGTCCTCCGTCCAGCTGTACCATCGGCCTAAGATCGGGAGGGATAACGGGTAAAACCATCATCACAAACCATTCCGGTTTGATTTTGGATTTCAGGAGGCTGCCCGCCAGTTTGATGCGTTTGATGATTTTTTTCAGCTTTTGGCCGGCGCTTCTTTTTGTTTCTTCTTTTAATTTTTTGATTAGATCTTCAAGATCGATGGAATTGATGATTTCACGGATGGTTTCCGCGCCGGTTCCGGCCTTGAAAAGATGGCCGAATTTCATCGCCAGTTTGCGATATTCAATCTCGGAATAAACTTTGGAAACAGAGAGTTTTTCCAAAGCTTCTTGAGTTTCGCTGTGTTGATAGTCAAGTTCTTCAATTTTGTCGACGAATTCTTCCTCAACTTCATTTGCAGCCTTTTTCTTGATGTTTGCTTCTTCGATTTTTTCCACTTCCAGTTGCCTTTGTTTGTATTCCTGTTGAATAGTTTTTTTCTGATTTTTGTATTCATTTTGCAGTTCTATAAGCGCTTCTTTTTTGCCAGGCTCGTCAACTTCGGAAACTATGTAAGCGGCGAAGTAAACCACCTGTTCAAGAGTTTTTATTGGCAGATCAAGAAGCAGACCGATACGGCTCGGCGTAGATCTCAAAAACCAAATATGTGTTACCGGCACAGCCAATTTGATGTGGCCCATGCGTTCACGGCGAACTGAAGAACGGGTTACTTCAACGCCGCACTTTTCGCAAATTACGCCTTTATAGCGAATTCTTTTGTACTTTCCGCAATAACATTCCCAGTTTTTGGTGGGACCGAAAATCTTTTCGCAAAACAAACCGTCACGTTCCGGTTTTTGCGTACGGTAATTGATCGTTTCGGGTTTTTTGACCTCACCGTAGGACCAGGCCAAAATTTCTTCCGGCGATGCAACCGCTAGAGAAATGGAGTCAAAGCGGTCTTTTTTCGCCTGACTATCCCTGTTTTCTTCTGGCTTATTTTTCATAATTTTAAGCTATTTTATGGTTAAATGGTTTTTAGAGGCCAAGGTCTTTGTCGATTGGATTTTCACCGGAATTTTCTTCAGCTTTTGCCGGTTCTTTGGCTTCTTGCGCCTCAAGCGTCTCTACTGTTTGAAATTCTTCTTCTTCGTCCGGTACATAAGCCGGTGTTTCATCACCGTTTTTGCGTTTTTCGAGAATGATCATATCCTGGACAACAATTTCCGTTTTGAATTTTTTGATGCCTTCAGGGCTATCCCAACTTCGGGTTTTTAGGTAACCTTCAACGTAAATAAGATTTCCTTTTTTGATATATTGAGCGCAGATTTCCGCCAATCTTGCCCAGGCTACGCATTCATGAAATTCCGCGGAATTCTTTTTTTCACCTTCTTTGGTCATCCATTGGCGATTGGTGGCAAGACCGAAAGTGGTAACATTTTGTCCGTTTGGTGTCTGTCTCATTTCAGGATCTCTGGTTAGATTTCCGATAATGATGACTTTATTTACGCTTCTCATGGTTATTAGATGTTAGAAATTGTAAATTTGGTGATTTGAGAATTTTTATTCTTCCTGCTCATCGAGCATTTTGGCGATTTCTTCTTCGCTCGGTTCTTCCTCCGTTACTTCTTCTTCGGTCAGACCTTCAAGATTTCCCTGTTCTCTGGAGGTTCCGGCGCTTTCTTTTTCGATTTCTTTGCTAACCGTTTCCTCGATTTCTTCGCGAATATCAGGGTCTTCTTCGAGGACTTCTTCTTTTGGAATAATTTCCGGTTCTTCTTCGGTCTGGACAAGTTTTACGGAAAGCCCGAGACTTTGCAGTTCTTTGACCAGTACATTGAATGATTCGGGAACGCGCGGACGTCTGATCGGCTCGCCTTTAACGATGGATTCGTAAGCTTTCGAGCGTCCGTAGACGTCGTCCGATTTAATCGTGAGCATTTCCTGCAGGATATTTGCAGCACCGTAAGCTTCCAAAGCCCACACTTCCATTTCTCCGAAACGCTGGCCGCCATGCTGGGCTTTACCACCGAGCGGTTGTTGTGTAACGAGAGAGTATGGGCCGACGCTTCTGGCGTGGATTTTGTCTTCGACCAGATGGCTCAACTTCATGATGTAGGTGATGCCGACTGTTACGGGTCGATCAAAAGGTTCGCCGGTTTTACCATCGTAAAGGGTTACTTTTCCATCTATAGGCAGGCCGGCTTTTTTGAGTTGTTTTTTGATTTCTTCCGGCGGAATACCGTTTAAGGCCGGTGTTGCCACTTTGAATCCCTGTTTTTGCGCGGCCCAGCCTAAATGGGTTTCGAGGATTTGGCCGATATTCATACGGCTGGAAACACCGAGTGGATTTAGGATGATGTCTACGGGAGTGCCGTCAGGCAAAAATGGCATGTCCTGCTCAGGAACGATAATGGATATTACACCTTTGTTTCCGTGTCTTCCGGCGATTTTGTCACCGACGGAGATTTTTCTTGTTTGTGCGACGTTTACTTTGATTTGTTTCAAAACTCCGGTAGGCAGTTCATCACCGTTTTCTTTGGTGAAAAGCTGTACGGCAACGATTTTTCCGCCTTCGCCGCCCGGAAGTTTTAGCGAAGTGTCTTTTACATCTCGCGCTTTATCACCGAAAATGGCTCTAAGAAGCCTTTCTTCCGCTGTAAGTTCGGTTTCGCCTTTTGGCGTGATTTTACCTACCAAAATATCTCCTTCGTGAACGGTCGCACCGATTCTGACGATGCCGTCTTCATCCAAATCTTTCAGCTTGGTTTCTCCGACATTTGGAATGTCACGGGTGATAATTTCCGGTCCGAGCTTGGTTTCACGTACATCGACGGTGAAAGTTTCAATATGTACGGAGTCATAAAGTCCGTCGCGGACAATTTTTTCGGAAATGATAACGGCATCTTCAAAGTTGTAGCCTTCCCATGGTAAATAGGCTACAAGTAAGTTTTGTCCCAAAGCCATTTCGCCATGATCGATTGAGGGTCCATCTACCAAAACGGCACCCTTTTTTATCTTATCACCTTTGTTTACCATGGTGCGTTGATGGATTGCAGTTCCCTGATTGCTGCGTTCGTAGTTTTGGACTTTGTAAGTTACTTTTTTACCGTTGGCGTAGATAATTGTGATTTCCTCGGCATCTACATAAGAAACGGTCCCATCCATATCAGCCAGGATCACCTGGCCGGAACTTTTTGCCGAGAGTTCTTCCATACCGGTGCCGACAACAGGTGATTTTGGAGATACAAGTGAAACTGCTTGTCTCTGCATGTTTGAGCCCATGGATGCACGTGTGTTGTCATCGTGTTCCAGGAATGGAATTAATGCAGTAGTGATGGAAATAATCTGTTTTGGAGAAACGTCGATATGAGTTACGTCATTGATGTGAGCCAAAGTAGCTTCGCCGTTTTTGCGGGCTGAAATTCGTGTGTTTGTAAATTGGCCCATTTCATCGATTTCGGAATTTGCTTGAGCAATAAAAAGTCCGCTTTCTTCATCGGCGTCGAAATAGCGGATTTTTTCGGTTATATGTTGGCGTACTTTGATTTCGTTTAATTTTAGTTTGTTAATTCTTCGCGCGCTTTCTTCGGTAATTTCTTCGCCGGCTTTTACTATCACTCTGCCTTTATCTTCGATACTTTCGCGGGCGATTCTACCAGTTAAGTCTTTGACATTATTCTTTACCGTATGCGCGACTTCCCGGAAAGGTGTTTCGATAAAACCGTATTCATTGATTTTGGCATAACTGGCCAGGTGCACCACCAAGCCAATATTTGGGCCTTCCGGTGTGGCGATCGGACAAATTCTTCCATAATGTGAAGCATGCACGTCGCGCACATCGAAGGATGCTCTTTCGCGTGAAAGCCCTCCCGGACCCATGGCTGAAAGTCTGCGCTTGTGTTCGAGTTCGGATAGTGGATTTGTCTGATCCATGAATTGAGATAATTGCGAACTGGCGAAAAATTCTCTTAAAGCCGCGGTGATCGGGCGGGAATTGATAAGCTGTGTAGGTGTAACTGTTTCCAAATCCATCACTGTCATGCGATCTTTGGCGATACGGTCGGTACGAAGCAGACCGACGCGGAATTTGTTTTGTACTAATTCTCCAACCGCCCGTATGCGGCGGTTTGAGAGATGATCGATGTCGTCGGGAGAAAGTTCGCCATTGTTCAGTTTTATGAGGTGTTTCAGAATATGGATCAAGTCGTCGACCTGGAAAGTATGGAATTTTTTCTTGTTCGGAGTGTCCAATCCGAATCTCTTATTCAATTTATAGCGTGCCACCGGTCCCATGTCGTATTTGCGATAGTCAAAAAACATGGAGTCGATGAGGGATTTGGCATTTTCAGATGTGGCGAGATCTCCGGGGCGGATTTTTTTGTAAATGTTTTGATAAGCGTCGTCGATTTGTTTGGAGGAATCTTTTTCCAGCGTGTTCAGGATGTAGTCGTGTTCGACATCACTGATGACATCTTTGAAAAGTTCAAGAATTTTTTTATCGTTGTCATAGCCAAAAACCCGAAGCAATGAAGTGATCGGGATTTTGCGCTTCCGGTCGATTTTTACGGAAATGATGCCTTTTTTGTCGGTTTCAATTTCCAGCCAGGCGCCGCGTTTCGGGATGATTTTTGCATTATGCATTCCCGGCGCCGCAGCGTTTTTTGAAAAGAAAACTCCAGGTGAACGGACGATCTGACTAACCACTACGCGTTCGATACCGTTTACGATAAAGGTGCCGCGATTAGTCATTAAAGGCACATTGCCCAAAAAGACGTCCTGTTCCTTGATTTCACCCGTTTCTTTGTTGATAAGTTGTACATGGACTTTTAACGGAGCTTCAAAGGTTAAGTTCTTGTTGCGTGCTTCCTCTGCATTGTATTTGATTTCGCCCAGTGAATGATTTAGAAAATGAAGTTCAAGTTTTTTGCCGGAAAAATCCTGGATTGGACTGATTTCTTCAAGTAGATCGCGTATTCCTTCGGTGACAAACCATTTGTAGGAATTGATCTGAATTTCGATCAGATTTGGAAGTTGAACGTGTTTGTCGATCTGGGGGGTGAGGAAAACTCTTTTACTGGTTGTGATGCCGGCGGTTTCGGTAATAGGTATTTGTGAAGGCATAATAACATTATCGCGGGATTTTTTCGCTTTGGCTTGGGGTGTTTTTGCAGTGGCTTTAGCTTTTGGGTACTTTGAAGATTTTGAAGGCTGTTTTTTTTGAGCCTTTTTAGATTTTTTTGCTTTTTTCGGCATAGAATAAAATGGTCAAGAACTTTATTAATAAGGTTTTCTTGCGCCAAGACCACGTCCTCAACTCATCTGAAAGGTCTTTTCATTAAGACGCGATGTATTTTACGAATTTTTCGGGTGAAGTCAAGGGAAAAATTGGTGTTTGTAAGGAGATAGGGTTTTGTGGTAGAATGTGTCTGAGGTTAAAATAAAAAATATGCTTGTTCTTTGTACAGATTCTTTGAGAGGTTACGGGTTGAACCGTATTTTTAAGTTTGCAAAGGATGCGGGATATGATGGGATTGATCTGGCTGTGAGTTATGGCCAGTTTGATACTTATAATTCCGCTTATGTGAAAGAGTTGATTGCGGAATACGGTATTCCCGTACATGCGGTTTCGGCTCCGGATCAGGTTTCGGCCAAGCATATAAAGGAACTTGTGGATCTTGCTAAGGAAGTGGGTGCGAAAGTTTTGATTTTGCAGCCGCCGAAGTTTTTGGATTTCAAATTGGCAAGTTGGCTAAAGAAAGAGATTCCGAAGTTGCGCGAGAAAGAATTTTTATCAATTGCTTTGGAAAATGCCGGTGCCGGGACTTTTCTCGGATTTATTCCGGAATATGCGATGGGTAGCGCCGATGAGCTGAAAAAATTTAAGCATGTGGCTTTGGATACGGCGCGAATCGGTGAGCAGCACAAGGATTTGATGCGTGCATATAAGGCTTTTCAGCAGTATTTGGTGCATATTCATCTTTCAAATGTGACACGCGGGAAGAAATATACTCCTTTGAAGGATGGGATTATGCCTTTGGAGAGCTTTTTGACTCGTTTGAAGCAGGATAAATATCCGGGCGCGATTTCTATAAAAATGATGCCAAAATTCTTGGGTGTAGGTGAAGACGAGCGTGTGATGGAAGAGCTTGAGAAAGCCAAGAAGTATTATGAGAAATATTATAAGAATGTGCAGGTGGTTGTGGAGGAGAAGGAATCGGGGAAAGAGGGGAAGGAAGATGAGAAGTGAGAGAGTGTGCTTGTCAGTTTAATGGTTGGTGGTTTTTTGGCGATTTTTGAATCTGGATACAATCCATCCAATAAAAAAACCAATAAAAGTGTAGAGGATGAGGTGAAGAATGTAGAAAATTATGTTGGCGGTCGAGCCTGTAGCTTTTAAAATATTGAGAATCGAGGAGGAAACTGCGAGTGATGGAATCATTGGTATTAAGCATTCGAATCCGGCAAATTCGGAGCTGTTTGGAGAACTTTGATTTTGACAAACAAAGTAGTTGATTAGCAAAATTGTGCCTATTATGAAGCCAATTGTTGCACCGATTATGTGTGGTTTGTATGTTTTGAAATTTGTTTTCATGCCAATGTATGTGCTTTTTAATATAAGCTATGCTTGTGCAGAATGCAAAAGTGATGCTTTTGCCAGGTCTCCCCGGGCTTTTTGAATGTGTGGCGGTGGTGAGAAAAGTGGTTCGTTGCTGTAGAAACCGATTGGGTCTGTGGGTTCTGTGTATTCTTCAAGCTTGAAACCTGTGACGATTCTGATGCTACTGGCGACGATGCGGGTAATCTCTATTGGTGTGACGGTTTCTATTTCGGTAATGCGCAACATGCCATCTTTGCCTTCAATTTCCGTTCTGTCGAATTCTTTTATTAAGCTGATTTCTGTTTGTGCATCGCCCGCAACTTGCAAAATTCGCGTTCCTGGGAAAACCGGTCCTGCGGTGAAAAAATCTCCGGGCTCGATTTCGGTGAAATCATCGTTGATGTAAACGGGATATGGGTTTTCAGTTTCCGCTTCGAGGTCATAGGCAAAAATCTGTCTGCCATAATATTTTTGAGGTTCGCAGGTTGTGGCTTCTCCATTGATTGTTATTGTGCCGGCTTCCCTAAACCAGGGATTTGCTCCGGCGCCGATGTCTGCGACGTATTCGATGCTTGCCAGATCCGCCAGGTCTTCCTGAGCCAGGCTTGGCGTGTCTACGGCGACTGTATCCGCTCCTATTGCCGCGAAGCGGCGCAGGATGTCCGTTTTGATAAGTGCTCGAATCGATTCAACCGTCAGAACGGCGGAATCCGATTCCGGTACATGGCTTATTGTTGCACTTTCTGGCCGAGATTCTGCGGACATGATGAAGGTTAAAGATGGTAACTCATGATATAATAAAAATTCATTATGTCAACAGCAGGAGGTGTGAAATTGGCGGATAATGGCAATGAATAATTGAAAATTGTGTGAATGTGGCTTAGTATCGAGCTTTATGCTTTTACAGGATGTCATTAAAATGATATAATTTCTTGATGGCAAAAGACCAAAAAAATAGCAATTTCGAACTTTTGGAAATTGAGGGCATAAACAGATGTTTGGACAAAATCGTGCGTAAATTGAGCGAAAAAATTGAAAATAAACAGATGAAAAAAATAGAAAAACAAATAAAAAAATTGTAATTATGGGTGAAAAGGGGCCGGAAGGTTACAAAATCAATGCTATAGTCAAGCAGATTGAGGCAAAGGCTTTTGAAACGCGGGATCAGCTTAAAGTGCGCAGGCTTGAGCAGGCGAGAATCAGTCTTAGAGAGATTGATAGTTTGATAAAGCAGCTTGCTTCTTATGGTGTAAAAATCGATCCGCAATTTCAGAAAATTATCAATTTATGCAAAGATGTGGTTTTTGGCAGGAAGAGCTTTGAGGAGGCTTTTAATGTGAAAATAGTTGAAAATCCGGGGCTGCCGGAAAAGTATGTCGAAGATTGGAAAGCTCAGGAAAAGGCGATTATCGCTTTTGCAAACAGTAAAATTCGTGGGCGAAAATTTTTAACTCCGGAAAAGATTAAGGCCGTTTCTGTTGAAATAGAGAGTTTTGTGAAGGAGCTCGATCATCTTGCGATTGAGAAAACATTTGCTTCCTGGGTGAGGACCGGTTTTTATTCCGAGTTATACAAGGCTATTAAGGGGAGTGTTTCTGATCGTAAACTTTCCGGGGAAATGGCTGCGGTTGTAGGTTATGTTTTGGATCAGGCTCTTGTTTTTGAAGGTGGCGATGGGGGTGCAGATGAGGAGGGTGGTGAGGTTGGTAAGGATAAAGCGAGTGGCAAAGAGTCTGAGCCCGTTGCTTTGCCGGTTGATCCTTTGTTGATTTATAATGGCAAGCTGGAGGGGAAATTTAAACTGCCTACTGTTGAGGAAGCCGGTGTTGCTTTTGGGCCGGGGATTTTGACAGCTGACGATTTTTTTATAGGAATAGAGGAAGAGGAGTTGCCTGCTGATGTACTTGAAGATCTTAAAGAGACCCTTGGGGATATTGGCGATATGGCCAAAGCGGCAAATCCCTGGCAGGAGGCTTTACTTAATCTTTTTGCGGTTTATGTGATCAAACCGGCTTATCAGGCTGTAAAAGAGCATGCTGACTGGGCGGTTGTCAGGTATTCGGTAAGAAAGCTTTTGCTTAAAGCGCGCAGGGAAATAGGACAAATTTTCGCCACGCCGAAAGCTTCTGCTGAGCTTATTGTCAAAGTATTAAATGTTATGCGGGTCTCTACAGTCGGCCTTGCTGATGTTGGTATAAAAGTTTTCCTTGATGGCAAATTTGAAGGAGCGGCTGATATGGTTTTTGCTATGGTGAAGGAGCTTGAGGATAATGATTCTGCAGATAAATTGACGGATATTTTGAAAAGGAGTCCGGATGACTGCGCAAGGTGGAGGATGAGCAATCCCGATGGCATTGTCAGACTTTCCGCACTTACTTTTTTATTGTTGAAATTGAAGGAAGAAAATCGTGATAATAAACCCTTGCTCATCGGTCTGCAGTTTGCGATTTCCGTTCTCATCCGTTTGCGTAATGATGCCGAACTTTTACAGGTTTCTTCCTCTTTGCGCGGTTCTTTGAAAGGGATTTTTTCTCGTTATAAAACCTCTTTGACTGAAGTTCCATTTGCAAAGGAAGTTTCCGAAAGTGAGCTTTCTGTTGTTTTGAGAATGATTTTCCCCGATGCGGCACCCTCTATTCCTGCTGACCCTTCTAAAATGCGGCCGCTGAATTATTTGAAGGTTGAGCAATTTTTGTCTTTGGTTTCAGATTTATTGGTGAAGGATCCGGGAAGTTTCAGCAAGTATAATGCCGTGATTGTTTGTTTGATGGAAAATATCCGCCAATATATGCATGACGAAAATGCCAGGGAGAAGCTGATTCAGGATATTGATACTTTGCGCAGCTTTGTACAGAGAGTTTTTGACGGAAAAGAAATAGAAAATCCCTTTGTGAAGCTGATTTTTGATAATCCTTTGCTGGTTCGTGATGCAATCACTGTTTTTTACAAAGAGCCTGATGGCGTTGCTGAAAGCAGCCAGCTTGGTCGTCTGAAAACGATTTTTAATGAAATTATCAAAGAAAATGGAGGGAATAAAGTAGTTGTAAAAGCTTTGCAAATGGTTATTTTGCTACTGGATGGGTTTGAGAGCGATAAAGATTTTTTTGCGAATATAGGACGATTTGAAAAAGTGCTGGATACTGTACTTTTTGGCAGGGAGTTTGTCGGCTTAAAAATGAGCCCTGAAGCGAGAACGGCTTTAAAAAGTATTGTCGGTTATGCGCCGATTATCAGGGAGGCGCCGGATGTGAAAATAGTTTCTGAAATTGCCGGTGTTTTTGGAAATTTTGGAGAGTTTGCGGACAAGCCCTTGTCCCAGGCTCGGGAAAGAATTTTGACTTTGATGACCAGGGTGCCACAGGTTTTGAAGCTGAATTATGTGCTGGCCGGATTTGGTGAAGGGTTGAAGCTGTTGATTACAAAAGTTGCCGGTGCATCTTTTGGTGTGAAGGAGCAGGCTTTATTTGATTATTTATTTGCCAATTATCGTGATTACCTTTGTGACAAGTATGATAACAGCATCGAAAAATTTCTGTTGAATGTAACAGGCGGAAATCCGCCGGAGGTTGAGGTGAAAACGGAAAATCTCAAAAAAGAGGCGATGGTTTTTGTACAGATTGGCGGTGCGGCTCTTAATAAAATCGGAATTTCAAAAGTTTATGCGCTGGCTTTCAAAAATCTGATGCTTTTGGCTCAGGCTGCAAAAGCGAGATTGAAGCGGCGCAATATTGCAACCTAGCTTTGGAAGTTTTTATACTTTATATTCTGCAAGTTCAAAGCCTATGTCTACTCCAAAGATGCAAAACTACCTGTTCACCCGGGAGAGTTTCAATTTTTTGACAGCAATCTGATTAGTAGACTCATCATTACAGCCAAAACAACACTTATCAATCCTGTGGATATCATGACTATTCCCTGAAGTACCTCAGGCTTTTTCAGCGAAACAAAAACACCCGTAAAAATTAAAATGAAACCGATTAAAGTCGGTGTAATCAAGTATGCAGATTTTTCTTTTCCACTCATATTTTTTATTTATGGGATATTTGTACCATAATAA
>JACQRJ010000037.1 GCA_016206505.1 Candidatus Peregrinibacteria bacterium
ATCGTCCCCACGCTCATCGTCCCCACGCTCATCGTCCCCACGCTCATCGTCCCCACGCTTGTCATCCTCCCTTTTATCCTCATCTCTCTTGTCAGTACCTGTTTCAGGACAATACTTGCCGCCGAAATTTCCTTCGGAGTCATAACAAACTTCACAAGAACCACGGCTTTCTCTTACGCAGTATCCGCCTTCATCAATCCAGTCTTGCCTGTCCCCATCATCTTTCTTCTCCTCCTTCCTCTCATCTTTTTTCTCCTCCTTCCTCTCATCCTTCCTCTCATCCTTCCTCTCCTCTTTTTTCTTCTCATCTTTCTTCTCATCTTTCTTCTCATCCTTCTTCTCATCCTTCCTCTCATCCTTCCTCTCCTCCTTCCTCTCCTCTTTTTTCTCCTCTTTCCTCTCCTCTTTTTTCTCCTCTTTTTTCTTCTCATCTTTCCTCTCATCCTTCTTCTCATCTTTTTTCTTCTCATCTTTCTTCTCATACCTTCCTTCAATTGATCCTTCTTTATCATGCCTGGTTATTTGCGCATTTTTATTCCAACATTCCCCACCGACATACTTGCCGTCCTGATAACAATCCTTACATCCGCCTCCATCCTGGCTTTGTTCGTAATACTCACATTGCTTTGCTCCTTCATCCCAACGATCATCTTCATCGGCCCTGCCTCCATCATCGTCATATTCGTACTGCGTCATATCATTTTCGCTATCGCTGTCCCTTGTATCATCATAAAAATATATGGTGCCGCTTCTGTCCCAACATTCCTTAAATGAATAATTTCCATCATGATCATTACAGGTTTTGCAGGTATTATCGCCATCTTTAGACTCTTTACAGCTTGCAGGATCATAATTTGCATAGCCGTACTGATTTCTATAATCATCGCCCTCGTTACCCCCTTGGCGATCGCCCTCATCATGCCAGACACCGTCTTCCCAATATCCTGCGCCACCGCTTCCTCCGCGATCGCCATCATCATCCGTCGTACCCCAACATTCCTCAAAAAGTTCGGCTCCGTTTGAGTCATAACATTTTTGACAAATCGGACCGTACGCATCGTTCTTCGAATCTTTACAATACGAAACGCCTCGATACTTCGGATCATTTGGATCCATATAGTTAACACCGCGTTTTTTACCGACGACCTGAGTCGTTAAGTCATCGAAAAAACTTGTACCAATTACACTGGTCATAATTATGGCAAATGCCAAAGCCGAGAAAGCCGACCAGATTAGCTTTCTATGACTTTTTACTTTTTTGTCTCCCATTTTTGTTTTTGTTAGGGAAATAATTTTATTTGACTATATTATACAATAATTACCAAAATACGTCAAATAAATAAAACGCCAATTGTGACAGCCAAAAAGACCGCCTATACCTTATATATAGACGATCTTTTTCTTCATCTAACGAGCTTACGCTCAAACCGTATGCGCTATTGCGCGATTTTCAGAGCTTCCCCAGCCTTTCAATAAATTCATTCATATCCATCACAAATCCCTGATCCTCACTGGCGGCCCGGATTACTTTTGCCACTTCCGCTCTATTTAAATTGCTTTCACCATCAAATTCACCCGTTTCTCCCTGCCCTGTAAATACACCCTCGTCATAAACGGCTTGCACATAACCCTTAAACTTACCTTTGTAATCTGCAAATGCATCCCTCCATTCGCGCTCTGTATCGTACCCAAAAATCTTTGCAATAATAATCGCCGCTTCTTCCCTTGTTGCAGCCTTATTCAAATCGCTTAAATCAATGAGTTTATCCACTCCCACACCTTTGGCATATTCCACATATCCCATAACTTCCGCCCAATGCATATCATCATCGACAACACTTCCTTCCGATCCCATAAATTCATAGACGGGAACGCCCGCCTCAATCGCCATTTTCAAAAGTTCCGCAATGGTCACATTGTCTGATGGGCCGTATTCGCCAAGCAAATTGCCCTCTTTGTCGCGATATCCGTCAACAACCCCTTCTTCCCGCAGTTCAAAAACATATTCCATCGACCAATGATCGAGCGGCAAATCTTCAAAAAGAAAAGCATCTTCTCCGCGGAAAACCGTTTCCCGATTTTCTTCCAGTAATTTTTTTATCTCCTCTTTCAAACTTTTCAAAGATTCTTTGTCTTTCTTATCAACCGCATCCTTCACTTCGCTCCATTTTGCTTTCAATTTTTTAGCCACTTCTTCGTCAATCACCATTTCCTTCATCATTTTGCGCATTTTCTGAAAATCTTTATCCATTCCATCAATCCCATCGGCTTCTTCATAAGCCAAAACGCTGTTTGTCAAAATATCCTCATCCAGAAAATCCAGATTGTTCAAAATATCCGCAATCACCTCTTCTTCAAGATAAGAAACCAATTTTTCCATCAACATTCCGCTTACTTTCCTCATCACCTTATCCAGCATCTCTTCTTTTATCCCCTTCATAAATTCCGCTTTATCAAGTCCTTTCAGGTCAAACCCTTCATAAAGTTTTTCAAAATCCATTCCCATGTCGCCCCTGCCGCGCCCATGACCTTCCCCTTCTTCTTCCATCATTTGCATAAGTCCTTCCCTCTGTTCTTCACTCAAAGCTTCAAGCTCATCCTTATTTTCCTCAAAATATTCCCTCAAAACTTCCATATATTCTCGAGCTTCTTCGCCAAGCTTGTCCATCATCTCCCATGACTGCTCTATCAATTCCTCATCTGTCACCTTCCCATCCACAATAATTTCCTTCATCTTTGTCAAAAGCTTCATGCCTTCATCTGCAAGAGCGGACAGTTTTTTAATCGCACTCTGAAGCCACTCATCATCGACATCTTTCAAAGATTCAAAAACGCTTTTCAAAATCCCAAGCTGCTCTTCTATAAAGGCAATCTCCCCTTCGAGATCGAATTTTTTGAAATGCTCCCCTGTCTCCTCCTTCATTTTCTTTCTCATTTCCTTAAATCCCTCTTTTTCAAAATCATCCTCATCCATCATCGCGCCCTCATCGCCCATCATGTCTTCCTCATCATTTTTCATCATCGCATCAAAAGCCTCATCCTCCATCATGCCCTTCTTTTTATCATCGCCATCATCGGCAAAAGCGCTATTGAAAGCCGTCAAAACTCCAATCGCCAGAACCGTGACAAAAAAAGCTTGAATCAAAGAATAAAATTTCTTCATAAGATTTATGTTAAGAAGTTTACCTTAGCTGCAGGGGCAATCCTTGCTCCAAACCCTCCACATCCCACCGCCAGTCGCCGTCAAAGCCAGATTCCCGGCCAAAAGCGTAATAACAAGTTGAATCCCCGCATCCCATTTGCCTGCCGGAATATGAACCGTAATAAGCGCCACAATCATCACTGCCGCCAAAAGCACGGCATCGATCCTTGTCAAAATTCCCAAAATCATCAGGCCACCCGCAACAGTTTCCACAATCGCGACCAGATAAGCGAAAAAAGCCGGCACCGGCCATCCGAATTGCCCAAACATGCCGATAACATTTGCCATATCGGTCAACTTCATCCATCCTGCGTAAAGGAAAATAGCGCCGATACATACGCGCAAAACAAGCAGCGCAAAATTCTGCCAATTCACATTATGCAGAACATTTGTTTTCTTCATATTTTTTTTATTTAAGAAAATAAGGTTACGTCTTTTATACCAAATCTTCAGGCGAAACGAAATAGCCGCCAGCGGGCGCTTATTGACACAAGTGCGCTATTGTTTATATGAGGGAACCTTTGCAAATCCGCCAAACACAAAATCGCGCCCTCAATCTGGCATACGCCGTAGTTACAGTTGCAAGGAGAACTTAAATTTGCAAATCCCGATAGAAATTTTCTCTCGTAGCGATTGAAATAACTATCAAATCACCGATCACTTTGTAGGCGATTCTGTAATTAACGCCTACAAAAACAAAGTGATGAGACAAAACGCCTTTTAACTTTTCCCCTTTAAGCTTTTCGCCGATAGAAGGATTCTTTTGAACTTTCAAAACTTCACCTTTTATCTTTTCCTTTAAACTTTTATCAGCCCTCTTGATAAATTTGTGAGGCTGCCTCAAAAGAATGACTTTCATCAGATTTCTAATTAAAAGTTTCTTCAAAGCTATAGGATTCTCCTGTGTCTTCGTAATGCTCCAGCTCGCTAAGGATAAATTCTTCTTCTCTCTTTTTGAGAAGCTCTTTTGAATCAAAGAAAAACTTCAATGCAACATTGACGGTTTTGCTCTTATTTTCGGTGTCGGCAAGTTTTTTCCAATTTTGCTCTGTAAACGATATTGTAGAACGTGATGCGGACATCTTGTCGTGATTAAATGGTTACGATTTGATTATATCGTAACCAGGCTTGATTGTCAATTTAAATCATAGCATGGCGATCCGTCGGAAGGAATCACCCGCGGACTCTCTTACCTCTCGGATGGAATGGATGACAGACCACGATTCGCAGGCCTCCGTTTGCCTGAATAGAAGCAACAACCGACAATTAAAGAAAATAATTGTTCACCGCGAATTCATACTGTTCTATAAACATTTTTTTAAACATTGCCAGTGAATGCTGTTCGTAAAACAAAATTATGGCTTTTTTGTACTCAGCTTCATCGGCGCTCCTGTAAGACAAGGGGCAATAATTGTGAGCAGCCAGCAATGCGTTCCCGATTAACCTTGAAGTTCTTTTGTTCCCATCTTCAAAAGGTTGGATATAAGAAATTCCTGAAACGGCAACCAGGGCTTTCAAAAAAGGATCTCCAAGGCCATTCACCAACTTACATAGACTTTCCAATGCCTCTCCGATCTGAAAAATATTATCAAGAGGCTTATACGCCGTTCCAATAATACCAACTCCTCTTCTTCGCAGTCCCTTTGCAATCGCTAAATCAGCAGAAATCAGAGAATGTAAATCTTCGATTTTTCGCACAGAAATAGTGCGAAAATCTTTTGGGTTAGCCCAAACATATTCCAAGGCTTTTTTATGATTTAAAATCATCACGGCTTCCTCGTGAGTTTTTCCTTTTGCTTCTTTGTGCTCTTTTATAAGCCTTTCCGTATCCAAAAGTGTATAGGTATTTCCCTCAATATGTGAAGATTTCCAGGAAAATTCGATGGTTATTCTTTCAAGTTCCTGTTTAATTTGCGCCGGATTATATTTGGAAAAACGCTTTTGATATTGTTTTGTCAAAGAATTCACATGTTCAATTTCTTTGGCTGAAAACAGATTTTCCCAAATTGAACTTTTATCAAAATTTAAGCGCTCTTTTTTGAATTCCCTCTCATCCGGAGCTTTGGCAAAATATGCATTTTCATCAAAATTTCTTTTTAAAACCGGAACATTAGCGATGTAAACAACTCCTCGTCCTTCCCCCGATTTTTTGATCAATTTCTTTTTCAAAAGACTATTCAAATCTCTTACAACCGTTATTCTCGAAGCTTTATCAAAATCAGCTGATACCTTTTCGAGAATCTTTTGATTTGAAGCTCTCTCCAAAGTATCAATCACTTGGAGAATAAAATTTTGCCTTTTTGTGAGTTGAGCTTTTACCATTGCATCAATTGTATCATTTTTCGCAAAAATTGTATCATTTTGAAACAAAAATAGCAATAGGGTGTGCCTCGGAACGGGCTTATTTCTTATCAACCGACTTATATGCTTGGAAAAGACAAGTATGCGCTGAAGAAAAAAGCAATGCGCGAAAAAATTATCGCAATTGAAGAAGGCCAGAAAGGTTGCGGGTCTGGTACGGTCAAATGTGAAAATTATGGCAAAGAATCTTTTCAGTACTACTACAACAATGGCTTTCACATCAACGGCTCCTGCAACGCGGGCGGATGTGATTTTCGCATGCAAACACAAGGTAAATGATTAGGCAAAATCAATCTTCATCGGTATCCGCTAAATGTTCGATAGGATGATTTCTTCGCATGTAGTCGTCATATTTTGGCACTGTGAAATCGGTATAGCCATATTCGGGACTATATATCAGGCCTTTCCCAATTAAGCTACTTCTGGTCGGGGAAAGACTTTGCATATTACGCTCCAGTTTTTCTGCGATGGCTTGAGACTTATAAGGGCCTTCCCCAAGAGATGCCATTGCTGACATATACAACACTTCTGTCTTTGTAGAGCGGCCAATTCTCACCCTGAAAAAATTTTCATCCAAAGTAGCAACGACCTGCTTCTCTGCCTGCATAACATCCTCATATCTTATGATGTCATCACTTGCAATATTCCAGACATGCTGGCCATATTCTTGCAAAAAATATGGATATCCATGCGTAAAAGCTAATATTGCCTCAATGGCCCTGTCTTCAAAATCCACGCCCTCTTTTTTGGCGGGTATGAGAAGAGCTCGTTTAGCGGCCGGTTTATTTAATTTTCCTATGACTGGGTATTCAAAAAGCCGCTCAGCATAAGACTTTGCTTCCCCGGCGAGTGTTGGTATTTGTGGTAATCCTGCCCCTACAAGGCTCAATGGTAGGTTCTTCTGAGTTACTTGGTGTAAAGCTGATATCAAGGCTTCAAAATCAGGTTTTTCTAAAAATTGGACTTCATCAATCAGTAAGATAATGCCTGAATTATGGGCTTTCGCCGCTTCTCCGGCAGTAACAAGCAAATCAGTTAAGTCTTCTTCTAAATTCCCAGAATCAGCTAGGCCAGATATGGCCTCTGCATCAAGAGACAGTTCCATACCGCCCGGCGTTTTAATAGCAAAAGCTTTAAGTACGGACAGAGCTTTTTTCGCTTGATCTTTTAATCTTTCCATAGGGCTGAGCGCCAACAGCGTTCTTCTAAAAAGCCTGGCCATTAAGTGTCTAAAATTCGTTTCATGAGTGATCTCTGTTTTTGCTGTCTTAAAGGAATTGGCCTCAGCAATATCGTTAAAGGTATTTAACAATACGGTTTTTCCTACACCCCTTAATCCTGTTACTATCAAGCTTTTTTGAGGCTTGCCGAGAGAAAGGCGTTTTAAAAGGGTTGTAAAATCTGTAATTTGCTCATCACGACCAGCTAATTCAGGTGGCCTTGAGCCTACACCGGGCGTATATGGGTTGATAATTGGATCCATATAGTTATATGAAGTTATAGCTTAATATACAAAATTTACTATAATATATAATAATGAACTATAAAAGTATAACAATACAAATTGGCTTATGAACAGGCCTCTCATATAGAATTTTTACGAAAATGGCGGAACGGACGGGATTTGAACCCGCGACCTCCACAGTGACAGTGTGGCGTTCTAACCAACTGAACTACCGCTCCATTTTCGCCTGCCATGGCTGATAAACAGACACGGCGCGCCAAAGACTTTTTTCGGCTCATGGAAGATAATGTATTTCCAAAAACAAGACAAGTAATATTTTTGCACAAATAGACAGCCTTTCAAAAATCGTCAATTTGTACGTACATTGTCCGTACGAATTTGCACAGGCATTTACAAAAGTCCTCACAATTCACTGTAAATCTGCAGCGTATTTCTCGAATACAGGCCATCCTGCGCCCCTTCGCTGTTTTTGAAAATCTGACCGTAAAGTTTTTGTAAAGAATCGACGCCGACTGCCGCCATTTTTACTCTGCCCAATGTTGCCGCAAGTCTGCCCGATCCGCCATTGTGACCTTTTGCCATTAAGGCGGTCAAAAATTTTCTTTGTTCTGCGATAGAACTGTTTTCAAAAATCTTCTTCAAACCCGCACTGCTTTCTATCGCCTGAGAGATCTGCAAAACTCTTCGATAGCCGTAAAAAACAGCTGCCCGCGCCTGCAGTTCATAACTCACGCAATCCTGAAATTTCGCGGGCAGCCCGACATCCCTCCCTCCACGCTCCATCAAGTCGCGATAGGCTATGCTTGTCATCTGCCACGGCCCAAAAGAAACCGCTTTGTCATAATGCGAAGGCACTTTGGTCAAATCGCCTTCCTGCAGCGCCATATCAAAAAGCTCTTTCCGCACATAGCCATCATAAGCGCTCGGAGTCATTTCCTGCACGGCCATAGCGATAAAAGTTTTTTCATCCAGTAAATCAAAATACTTGTTATCAAATTTGTCCTTCATTCTCTGAAGTTCCATCGAAATAATATTTCCAAACTGTTTCATATCAATCCGTCTTACCTCTGCTTTCCGCAAACTCTCCCATACCGCTCTGCCACTGGCTTTATCCGAACATCTGCCGCTAAATTTAGCTCGCCACAACCTGTCCACATATTCCTGATCGTCTTCATCTTTCCCCTGCACAATTCTCAAAAAAGGCGCTTTCCCCCATAGAAATCCGCCCTCAACCAGCTCCCTAAGACTTGCATTATTCAAAATCGCCCTTGCAAAGACAGCATTATCTTTCCAGGTTTCCCTCTTGAGCAAATGTGCATCGCCCAAAGTATTTAGCCTCAAAAGAGGCATGTTCATTTTTACCCTTTCTCTCGCACCGGCTCGCCTTTCTGTACCCCCGGAATCTGGCATGTCCATATTATACAACAAAAAACATATTTCGGCAATTGCCCTTTACGCCCTTCCGCTCAACAATATCGTTATGCGCATTGGTATTGATTGCAGACTTTTTTCTCAAAATTTCACGGGCATTGGCCGCTATACTCACGAGCTTGTGGATCATTTCATCAAACTCAACGACAGGGACAATCGTCGTCACGAATTGGTGCTTTTTTTCAATAAGCCGGAATTTCAAGAATACGAACCGCGAAATCCATCAATCAAAAAAGTTCTCGTAAACAGTCGGCATTATTCTTTTGCCGAGCAGTTTCGCTTCCTTTTCCACTTAAATCGCGCAAAATGCGACATCGTCCATTTCCCCCATTTCAACATCCCGATTTTTTATCGCCGCCCTTATATCGCTACGATTCATGATCTGATTTTGCATTTTTTCCCGGGACGCAAAATGGCCAAATTTTATCAGCGGATAGCCTACAATCTGATTATCAAAAATGCCGTAAAACATGCCAAAAAAATAATCGCCGTTTCCGAAAATACAAAAAATGACCTGATAAAACATCTGCATGTTTCTCCCGAAAAAATTCAAACGATTTACAACGGAATTTCCAACATTTTTACAATGTCGCAGAATCAGTCGGCAAAGCCACCGTTTCTGCTCTACACCGGTGTTTGGCGCAGCCACAAAAATCTTCCACGCCTGCTGAAAGCTTTTGCATTAATTCGCAAAAAGGAAAATATCGACTTAAAGCTTGTCATAACCGGCAAAGAAGACAAAAATTATCCCGAAGTAAAAAATACCGTGAAGGAATTAGGCTTAAGCGACGAAGTGATTTTTACCGGACTGGTTTCTGAAAAGGAACTTTGCCGCCTTTACAACGCCGCTACCATCACCGTCTGCCCTTCGCTATACGAAGGTTTCGGCTTCCCGCCTCTCGAATCCATGAAGTGCGGCACACCCGTCGCCGCCTCACGCACATCTTCTCTTCCGGAAGTTTGCGGACGGGATAACGCGGTTTTTTTCGACCCCTACGACACCGATGACATGTCCCGCAAAATCGCCTCGCTTTACAAAGATGCGGCGCTTCAGGCAGATCTTATCGAAAAAGGATTTGCCCATGCCGCAAAATTCACCTGGGAAAAGTCATCACGGCAAACCTACGAACTTCTCACACATATTCTAAAAGCCCAATAAAAATGGCCTTCGAACCTTTACAAAAATTCATCCCCCGCGCCGCCAGCAAATACGGCATCAGCCGTGAAATGAAAGCCGCAAAAATCTGCCACGACTTTCGTATTCTCCTTCCCGAACTTTTCAAAGAAAACAAAGACGCTCTTTTTTGCATTGCCCCCGCCCACTATCAAGGCGACACCCTCACCGTAAACGTTTCTACGCCCGCCTGGGCCCAGGAAATCATTATGCGCAAGCCAAAAATCATCGCAGAACTCAACGCCAAAGCCGGCAAAGAAATTATAAAAAACCTCCGCACACAGCTTTTTTAGGTAAGCCTTGCACTCAATCGCCACCTGTGCTAAAATACGTACGTACATAAAGTAGTACCTAATTATCAAAAAGATGATCACGATCACAGCTACAAATGCCCGCTCAAATCTGTTCCAAATTGTAAAAAAAACCGCCAAGGGACATTTGCCAACTCGCATTTCATCCAAGGAGGGAAATGTTGTGGTTATTTCAGAAGACAGCTATGAAAGCCTGCTGGAAACCGCTGAGCTGTTGTCCGAACCCGGCCTCAAAGAGTCTATAAAAAAAGCGGACAAAGAAATTGAAAAAGGTGAAGTTTATACTTTTGCTGAAACATTCAAAGATTAATGGCGAAATACGAAATATTTTTTTCAAAACAGGCCTTGAAAGACATAAAAACTCTGCCACCAAAACTCAAGGCCAAATTGAAAATGATTTTACTCGAGGTTATTGGCATTGATCCGTATTGTGGCAAAAGGCTTGTTGGTGAGCTTGCGGGAAATTATTCGTATAGACTCAGTCTCAAAGACCGCATTGTTTACAGTGTGGACAAAGACGCAAAACATATTTACATCAAACGTGCAAAAACTCATTACGGTGATTGACCTTGACTTTGCCCCTTTTACCGCTAAAATAAAGCCCGCTTTAACCGTAACAAACGAACTTTGCTAAAACTCAAATTAAGCCGCATCGGTAAAAAATCTCAACCAAGTTTTCGTGTAATCGTTCAGGAAAAATCCGCAGCTGTAAAAGGGGAATTCCTTGAAGAATTGGGCTATTACAAACCAATCACTAATCCAAAAGAGTTCAAGATCAATTCCGAGCGTGTTAAACATTGGTTATCTGTTGGCGCTCAGCCATCTCCCAGCCTTGCGGTTTTGTTGAAAAAAGACGGATTTTCAGATATGGTGAAATACGAAACCAGACCAACAAAAAAGTCTAAAAAGAAGAAAGGCCAGGAAGAAGAAGCCGCAAAACCGGTAGCGCAAAAAGCTCCGGAGAAAGTCGCAGAAAAATCGCCTGAAGAAGCTGCGCCTGTCGCAGAGACCCCTTCCCCCGCCGCAGAAGCCCCGGCAGAACAACAGGCCGCTTAGAAGCCCTTTAAAACAAGCAAAAACCTCTACCCTCCCTTATTCCTAACCCTTAATCCATATGTCAGATTCAGAATTTGTAGATGTGCAATTTGTTGAATTCGTCATAAAACAAATTGTAGAAAAGCCCGAAGATGTCAAAATCACCCGCACCGTTGACGAAATGGGAGTTTTGATTACCCTTGAAGTCAACAAAGATGACATGGGTAAAATTATCGGCAAAAGCGGGCAAACCGCAAAAGCCCTTCGCATCCTGCTTCGCATAATCGGTTCCAAAAACAATGCTCGTGTCAACTTGAAGATTGTTGAACCGCATGAGGCTTAAGGAGTACAATAAAAAACGCTATGGCATCAAATTTCACTGAAAATTCGGGCGGCGGCAAAACCATCATAGATGCCGCGCAAAATTACGAAGTTCTCGAAATCATCAATCGCGGACTGGCTTATGCAATTATTATCGCCGGTTTCCTTGCGGTTGTATTTATCTTCGTAGGCGGCATTTCCTTCATTTTATCCGGCGGTCAGGAAGACAAAATAAAATCAGCGGTTTCCACTATTCGTTATGCTATCATCGGCCTGATCGTCACCATCCTCGCCATTGTGATAGTTGGAACGGTCGGCAGAGCCATGGGCCTAAACATCATCGAATATCTAAGCTTTTCCGATATCATCGACACGATAAAAAGCCTCACCTCCTCAGGTGGCGGCTCCAACAGCCTTGATTAAAACCAGGTGTGTATCATAGGCAGGGGGACTTGTGTTTTTTCGAATTGCGAATTGAGTCAACTGCTTGGCAGTGACGAATCTGAGCAACGAGAAAAAATATAAGTCCCCCTGCCCTAAGGTTTCACACTGGTGATCCCCTGCCTCACTATATGTTTCCAGTCATACGGAAATTTGAAGGTTTCTATCGCCCTTACGACTGCGGCAAAAATCCCCCACGGCCCCCCGCAACGATAAACAAAGCTGTTTCCCGTTTCGCGATTTGGATTGTAATCCACAACTTCCGGTCTCTGTGAACTTACCGGAATCACGCCGTGTAGAAGCATTTCTTCAACATCGCTAAAATCAAAAATCAAAGCGATATCACAAGCTTCCAGCAATGATTTACGATTTTCCCTTTCATATTTCAATGTCTTTGCTCCATTAAAATCTTCATGTATATCAGCCAAAATCACCACTTGAGCTTCAATAAACTTCAACCCCTCAAGTATTTTCAAAAGTTCTTCGCGGTCAATTTCCTGATCCAAAAAAATCCCGATCAAAGGCTTTTTCTTCGAAAAACCAAGCTCCTTCGCCATTGCAGTTTTGGCAGCGGTTTTCCTTTTAAGTAGACTATCCAGAGCCACGCTTTTCATTTGTTTTTGTTTTTTGTAATTCAAAAATTATACCCTATAATAAGCCAAAAGCCAACGCCTATAACTTGACATATGAGGAAACTTATTTTAATCGACGGCAACGCCATCATCCACCGCGCTTTCCATGCGCTCCCGCCTTTTCGAACATCAAAAGGCGAACTGACAAATGCGGTTTACGGTTTTACTTCAATGCTTTTGAATATTCTCAACAATGAAAAACCCGACTACATCGCAGTCTCCTTTGATCTAAAAGGCAAAACTTTTCGCCATGAACAATACAAGGAATACAAAGCCACTCGCGTCAAAGCTCCCGATGAACTCTACGAACAAATTCCCCGCATCAAAGAAGTGGTGAAAGCTTTCCAAATTCCGATTTATGAAATCGCAGGTTTTGAAGCCGACGATGTCCTTGGAACGCTTGCAAAACAGGCTGAAAAAGAATCTGATCTCATGACCTATATCGTTACCGGAGACATGGACACTCTTCAGCTTGTCACCGAAAAAGTAAAAGTCCTCTCGCCCGTCAAAGGTTTTCAGGAATCAATCATTTACGACATTCCAAAAGTCCTTGGCAAATACGGCCTTTCGCCTAGCCAGGTTCCCGATCTAAAAGGACTCCAGGGCGACAGTTCCGACAATATCAAAGGTGTCGCAGGCATCGGCCCAAAAACAGCTCAGTCATTGCTGCAAAAATACGGCTCAATTGAAAATATTTATAATCATCTCGAAAAAATCCCCGGCAAAGTCGGGGAAAAATTAAAAAATGACCGTGCCTCCGCTTTTGAAAGCAAAACCCTTGCCACCATCATCACGCAGGTTCCCATGAGCCTCGACCTAAACTCCTGCCGTACTCATCACTACGACCCCGAAAAAATCCTTGAGCTCTTCAAAGAACTGGAATTCAAATCGCTCTACTCCAAGCTCGGCACCTTCAATTCTCATTCCTTGGCAAAAAAGATTGAAGAGGATCAGACTCAGCCGTCTCTGTTCTAAATTTGCTTGCGGGATCAAACAGATCAAAATGCAGATATCTCTTGGCAAATGCGACATGAGCCGGATTTTCAGGAGCCAAAGAAAAAAATTCTTCTTCATTCACATATAATCTCTTAAATTCCGCCCGAGTCATTATCAAAAAATACAGCTCCAGATTCATAGCGTCCCAAAGCGCATAAGGCAATTTTTCGCAAAGCAAAGTTTGAAACAAAAAGTCCCTTACTTTTCCAGGAGAAAAATTAAAAACATCAAGCTCGGCTATGGAACCCCGCCGACACAGCTTTTCCGCCACCATTATGTCTTCCTGAGTGGCTGATGCGACAAGGTTATTGGCATACATCAGCATCATGGCACTAAATCCATTACGCAAATCTCCCTTCCACTCCTTGCATACACTCAATGCTGGATTATCTTTTACATCATGACATGCGCATCCAAAACGCCCGCTGTCATCTTCCACGAGATATTTGCATGGCTCCATTGTATCTTTCACCTCCCTTCGAACCTCTTCAACCGCATCCCGCGGCTTTCTCCGGGGAATTTCTGTCACATAAGTTATGCAGCACATCCCGCATCGCACGCATTCACCCTGCGTCCAGCATTTATCAAGTTCTCCTGGCCTCAAAGCAGCCTTGCCTTCGTCATCGCTCTGGATTATATCGATTTTTTCCAATTTAAATCCGATTTAAAAGAGGCCTCTAATAAGAGGCTACTAAAGCATAATTACCCGACATATGCAAGTCGGCTATTGACAAAAGTCGCCAAACTTGGTCTAATTATCAACAATTCAAATAATTATGCGTATCGTAAAACAAGCAATAGGGCCCGGCTGTTATGAAGTAAAACTGGATCAAATCGGTTATGATAATGATATCCTGACTGGCGGGGTATCGGATGAAGCTGGAAACCAAGAGGCGCCAGGCCAAAAACCCGATATTGAAGTTGTATTGCTGGACAGACACGGGAAAATTGAAAAAAAACTTGATGACCCGACAGTTGAGCAAAGACGCAGCCACATAAGAGCATTAATGTTTGCAATAATCGGCGCAATAATAGCTGCTGGCGCCCAAGCCGGCATGGGTGTTATAACGCGCACCGTTGAAGCCATAAATCAAGCTATCAACGACCGACACGCAAGAACGCAAACCACCCCGGTAACAGCCCGGCCATCAAATGAACCACGCGAAAAACTATTTGTAGATCCAATAGAAAATCCAAGATTTATCCTCGAATAAAAAATTTGAACACCATCTTGACAACATGGCACAACATATATCTATAAAGAGGGCTCTGCAAAAGCGCCAAATGCAAGGCGGCAGGAAAATCTCGACCGCAGTGTACTGGCTTGTACAAGAGGATCGAGATTTGGAGGCAGAGCAGCATTTGGTGCTTTTGCAGAGCCCTCATAAAAAGATTTGTAAGCATAATGCTTTTGCAGTAATATCACTACATCAATTTCCGGCCGGATTTTTCGGCTCAAACTAAACATTTTATGGCCAGACCAAGAATTGTAGCCAGTCTAGACATCGGTAGCTCAAAAATTCGCACGGTAGTTGGCATACTGGATTCTGAAAATCCGGTTATCAACATCATCGGAGTCGGCATCGCGCCATCCACAGGTTTACGCAAGGGTTCCGTTATTGACGTTGAGGAAACTATAAACAGCATTTCTTCGTCCCTTGAAGATGCCGAAAGAATGGCCGGAGAACCTATAAATCATGTCTTCCTCGGTATAGGCGGCAACCAGATCGAATCTATCAATTCCCGCGGCGTTATAGCCGTTTCCCAACAGGAAAATGAAATCGGCGAAGACGACGTTGACCGTGTCCTTGAAGCGGCACAGGCTGTAACCATCCCGTCAAACCGCCGTATTTTAAGAATTATCCCAAAAACTTTCACTGTCGATGAACAAAAAGGTATCAAATATCCTGTCGGCATGACCGGTATCCGCCTCGAAGTCGAAACTCACATCGTTACCGGATTTGAACCTGCTATTAAAAATCTTGAAAAATGCGTTTTGCAATCCGGGGTGGACATTGATGACATCATCCCTACTTGCCTTGCTCCTGCCGAAGCGGTTCTTTCCAAGCGCCAAAAAGAATTGGGCGTTGTAGTTGTCGATATCGGTTGCGGAGGCACAGCCGTCAGTGTTTTCGAAGATGGCTCTACTCTACACACAGCAGTGATACCTGTTGGCGGCGAAAATGTCACAAACGACATTGCCATCGGACTGCGCACCTCTATCGACACGGCAGAAAAAATCAAAATCGAATACGGCACTACCATCCCCGAGGACGTAAATGACCGTGAAACCATCGACCTTTCTCTTCTGAGTAAAATCGACACTCATCTGGTTTCCAAAAAACAGGTTGTAGAAATCATCCAGGCCAGATATCAGGAAATTTTCTTACTCGTAAAAGACGAGCTGGCGAAAATTCACCGTGATGGCATGTTGCCTGCCGGTGTTGTCTTGACCGGAGCCGGTTCCAAAATCCCCGGAGCTATTGATATGGCACGCGAAATCCTCAATCTCCCTGCCCAAATCGGCTTTCCGCAAAACTATGACGGCGTAGTGGATAAAATCGATGATCCTGCTTATGCCACTTCTATTGGGCTGCTTATTTGGGGCTCACGTTTTGAAGGTCGCCGTCATCATGGGGGCCTCGGAAAACTCAATCTGAAAAAGAGTTTAGGCGGAATAAAAAATTGGTTCAAAGCCCTCTTTCCGTGAAGTCGACGCAGTAAGTCACCAATTTCCAGAAGTTCACTTTATCTTGACACTCTGTCAAGGCACCGGTAATAATACAGACCAAAAGGACTCTGCAAATTAAAAACTATTTAAAATGGCCATTTACAATGACAATACAGACTTGAAAAATCTCTTCTCTTCACAGAAGCAGGCGGAAAACAAAATCAAACCGAGACCGAAAACCATGGAAGTAACGCCGGAAGTCACTCCCGTTGCCAATATTAAAGTTATCGGTGTTGGCGGAGGCGGTGGAAACGCCGTAAATCGCATGATCAAGGCCGGACTAAAAGGTATCGATTTTATCAGTGTAAATACTGACGCGCAGGCTCTCTATCATTCCGAAGCCCCGACAAAGATCAATATCGGCAAAGCTACAACTCGTGGTCTTGGAGCCGGTTCAAATCCTGATATCGGCAAACAGGCTGCGGAAGAGAGCATCGATGAAATCAAGGACGCGCTTGAAGGAAGTGACATGATTTTCATTACCTGCGGACTTGGTGGAGGTACAGGTACGGGTGGTGCTCCGGTGATTGCAAATATTGCCAAAGACATGGGAATTTTGACTGTAGCCGTTGTGACCAAACCTTTTTCTTTTGAAGGTCAACGCCGCAAAACCCAGGGCGAAGAAGGTCTCGAAAATCTCAAGAACAAAGTTGATACGCTTATCACCATTCCAAACGACAAAATTCTTTCCATCATCGACAAGAAAACTCCGCTCAATGATGCCTTCACCGTAGTTGACGACGTTTTGAGACAGGGAGTACAGGGTATCGCCGATCTTATCACTGTTCACGGTATGATAAATGTGGATTTTGCCGATGTAAAAGCCGTTATGGAAAATGCCGGTTCCGCCCTTATGGGTATCGGTTACGGCACAGGTGAATCCCGCGCATCCGAAGCCGCAAAAACCGCTATCGAATCACCTCTTCTCGAGCTTTCTATCGATGGCGCCAAAGGCGTGTTGTTCAACATCACGGGTGGCAACGATCTTGCGATGTTTGAGGTTGATGAAGCCGCCCGTGTTATTACCGAAGCGGCCGATCCCGATGCCAATATCATTTTTGGTGCCGTTATCAACGATTCTTATACCGGCGAAGTAAAAATCACCGTCGTAGCTACGGGCTTTGATTATAAACAAAATGAAGCCAACATGTTCCGCGCCGGCTCCGCTTTCCGTCCAAAAAACATTTCTTCCTCAAGCGGCAAAAACGATATGCCGATCAAGCAAACTGACAACGAACTGGACATCCCCGCCTTCATCAGGCAGAAAATGAACTAGGGACATGCTGCAAAACGCACAATGCTTTGTCGTCTTCGGAGTTTCCTATTCGCCGTATAGCTTCATACGTCTCAGA
>JACQRJ010000038.1 GCA_016206505.1 Candidatus Peregrinibacteria bacterium
CAATCGTATAGAGCAGTTGTCCTAAACCTTCGAGTGCATAATATTCGCATTGCACGGGGATCAGGATTTCATTAGCCGCAACCAATCCATTGATCGTCAACAGTCCTAAACTCGGGGGTGAATCAATGATGATATAATCGTAATCGTTTTTAATTTCTAAAATCGCATCGCGTAACCGAAATTCGCGACGCTCTTGGGAAACCAGCTCAATGTTGGCACCTGCGGTATCAGCGGATGATGGGATGAGTCGGTATCCCTCATGCGAAGTGGGCTGCACAATGTCGCGTAACGCATGCTGACCGGTAAGGACATGATAAATCGTCCGTTGTGCGGTTCGTGGATCTATCCCTAGACCACTGGTGACATTGGCTTGGGGGTCCAGATCAATCAACAACACAAACCGCCCAAGATGCGCTAAATATGCCGCGACATTCATGGCTGTTGTGCTCTTGCCTACCCCACCTTTCTGGTTCACGATCGAAATAATGCGTCCCATAGTTTTGGGGTCAGTTTAGCATATGTTCGCGCTTCTTCTCAATTGACGGACGCACAAATCTTCGGTACACTACCGACGTTTCATGCCGGGATGGTGGAACTGGTAGGCACGTGGGTCTCAAAAACCCATGAGCGCAAGCTCGTGAGGGTTCGAGTCCCTCTCCCGGCACCAAAACTAACTTTGTCGGAATTGACTGCTCCGCGCGGCGAGTACGCCGCGCTCCCCGCCCGTCCGGCAGGCGGGCGCAGAAGGGCTACTCTCTTGAAAGAGTAGCGCGGCTGGCTGACTTATCTTTAAACACGGTTATTCGCATTGAATCGGGCGTGAATAAGAACCCGACTATTGAGACGCTCACCAAGCTCGCCCGCGCGCTTGAGGTGAGGGTTGATGATTTATTGAAATAGATTATGAGGAAGATTATTGCTATAGAGGGATTCTGGAGAATAGGGAAAACTTCCTTGTGTAAAGAGCTTAGTAGAAAAATCAAAAAGGCAAAATATATTCAAGAGCCGGATCACTTGGGAATGAAGAAACATCCCGGAAATGTTGAATACTGGTATTTAAAAAAATGGAAAGAAAAGATGGAGCTTGCAAAGGAATACAAGGAGAAGGGATATACTGTTATTATGGAGAGGTCGTTTATTTCTACTTTGGCATTTAACAATGCGTTGGGTAAAAAAATTACAGATCCGATGAAAAAGTTAATAAAGTATCATGAAAAAAATACACCAGACATAATAATAATATTGGAAGCACCGCTACCTTTTCTTAAAAGGATTGTTTTTAGTAAAACCGATAAAAAAATCTTGAAAACACGAGTTTTATATAAACAGAGGAGTTTCTTTCGCAAATACATTGAATGTTTCCGCAAATCAGTAGCTCATTTTAAAGTTAAGCATTTCTATGTCCAGGTAGCTAATGATAGTAGCTTTTATCCATTGCCTGGTATTGTAGATGCATCGTTGAAGAAACTAAAAGAAAAGGCCCCGCTACATTGAACGAGGCCTGTTTAGTCGATGTGTAGCCACCACCTAGCGATCACATCCTCGGGAAGGAGATAGTCGTAAAATCGTATAGTGAAGGTCAAAAATTACGGCCTTATATTGAATATTCTGAAATGAAGAAAAAAGGACTGAAATAGGAACATTTAAAACATTGGAAATTTTCCAAATATTTTTCAACGAAACATTCTCTTCTCCTTTTTCTATCCTGTTAATATAGACAAGACTAGAACCCGTCTTAATGGAAAGTTTTGATTGGGATAAGCCGGACTTTATCCTACTCCTTCTTAAATTTTCTCCGAAGGTTTTTTGTATATCCATAATAACATAATGATATACTATATGTTAATGCCATGTCAAACTTGAGAAATTTCAAATTTTGGCGTACATTATTGATATGAGACAAATGAGCAAAAAAATCTATGAGGTTTGTTCCAGTGCCGTAGTCGTGCGTGACGATAAGTTTGTTTTACTGTACGACCATAACAAAAAGCACCATGTCCTTCCCCAAGGGCATAAAAGGGAAAAAGAAATACTGCCAGACACAGCGTTAAGAGAAGCTTGTGGAGAAACCGGGTTTCAAGAATTAGTTGCCATTAAAAAATTAGGTAAGTATCAATACCATTTTGATCAGGGTAGAAAAACAATATACAAAACAATCCATGTTTATTTAGTAAAAGTCATCAACGACAGGCAACTCCAAAATACACAAAACGCGAATGAGAATTTCACAGTTCGCCTTTTTTCTTTCAAAGATGCGGTAAAAATGGTAAGATGGAAACAGGACAAGAAATACATCTTACTTGCAGGAAAGTTTTTAAAAATTTAACTTAACCCCGCCCACCAGCAAATTTGAGGCCTCGCCGCCGTCCGAAAAAATCCATTCCGTCCAGCAGGCGGGCAAAAAGGAAGGGTCTGGTAATTTTCAACAATTTTTGATAAAGCTGGTTCGAGCGGAACCGTATAATTGCACACGAACGAAGTGAGTGGGCTGGGAAGCGAGCAAAAGACTTCGCTTGCTTGAGTGATTGGATGAATGATTAAAGTACAATGATTAAGGCAGTAATTTTTGATATCGACGGCGTCCTTCTCGATTCTTTCGAGGCTAATTTAAAATTTTTTCAGGATTTGATGAATAAAACCGGCTATCGTCCGCCGACGCGAAAAGAATTCCCAGCGATCTTTCATCTAAGTATGGTAGATACGATAAAAGTTCTAACGAAATCTACTTCTAAAGAAGAAATTCAAAAAATATGGGAAATGGGACGCAGTCGAGAGGTTGGATATCATCTTGAGTTATTGCTAACTCCAAAAGGGACAGAAGAAATTATAGAAAAATTAAGTAAAAATTATCTACTCGGAATCGTCACCAGTCGAATCAAAGAAAGTGTCTATGAATCTCCCAAACTCGCAGAATTGGAACAATACTTCAACGTCGCTGTTTCGTATCAAGACACTGCGAATCACAAACCACATCCAGAGCCATTACTTTTTGCAGCACAAAAACTCGAGGTGAAACCAGAGGAATCTGTGTATATTGGTGATGTCGAAAACGACATTAAGGCTGCGCGAGCAGCAGGAATGAAAGTTGTTATTTATTCAAAAAATCGCTTTGACCAGGCTGATGCTTCTACTTCTTCGTTTATAGAACTGCCAAAATTGATATCAATGTTATAGCATAAACAAATACGGATAATCTGGTTTGGGCAGACAAAGATGATAACAAACTCGAAGTAAACTCTACCGTTTCAGATCTTGCCACACACCGATAACATTTCCTTCGGTGTCTTTGACGCGAGCATACAACCCCATATCCATGACTTGCATTTTTTCCATAACGACTTGTCCACCCGCGTTCTTCACGGTTTCGAGTGCTGCGTCTAATTCTGGAACATTCACTACCAATACCGGACTCTGAAGAGTTGCATCGCGTGGCGTCAATCCTCCATTGATCGCTCCAGCTTCTTTCGGCATTTGTTGTTCATCCATCTCGACCGTTGTTGCCATGTAATAATTCCCGCCTTGTGGCATGGGCATGGCCATAATCTGCCAATCGAATGCTTGTTTGTAAAACTTTTCTGCGCGTTCGGCGTTGTCGAACGGGATTTCAAAATGAACCACTTTGTTCATAGATTTGTCTTAATAATGATGCGGTGTCGAAGCTGCTGAAGCTCAACAACCCTGGTTCATTATGCAGGATGGCAAGACGGGACGCAACTTTCTTGTTTACTCTAAAATCCTACATGGGCCTGACTAGGCTAGATCCAGTAAAACAGTTATTGCCTGCGTTGACGTTCTAGACTATTCTTTGATATAAGTACAAGTCGTGGAATTCCATCTAGGAAACTACCGTGTCGATACACTCGTGCCAGGGTAGCTCAGTGGTAGAGCAGCGGACTCATAAGCCGTTGGTCGCGAGTTCAACTCTCGCCCCTGGTACTAAAATAGCACTAAAGTTTTATCAGATCCGACCTAACCAGGTCGGATCTAGAGTGTGCGAAAAATAGAGCCTCTTAATTATAAAGAACCCCCATCGAC
>JACQRJ010000039.1 GCA_016206505.1 Candidatus Peregrinibacteria bacterium
ATTCCCAAATCTTCGCCAAGATTGAGAATGTTTATGGGAGCCTTTGGAAAAACTGATTTTGAAGATAATAAAATATTTGGTTTGCAGGTTCTAAAATGGAACTGCCCATTTTAAATTTAGAAATCAACACCTCAGCGCTTTAGCGCTTTGCCCCTGTATTTGCGATACAGAACGTCCGCTTTTGAAAGGCAGGGATTTATATTTCCATTTTTGCCGTTATTTGGCAAATCCAAAATTGTCCCTACATTCAGCCGCCACTGATGCTTTGCGTCGCGCTCATTTGCGATCAGGCCGTTATGGGCAAATTCGTGATGAATTTTGCAAAATGGCGTGATTGAGTCGTGACTTTTGCTTTCGCTGTAGCGATCAATGTGATGAATGACTTGGTAAGGGTTATTGCAATTCGGATATGAACATTTGCCGTTTGTTTCGGCTATGGCCTGGCGTTTTCGTTTGGCCTTTATGTAGCGCGGCTCATTTGCCGGCTGATTATCTGCAGAAGTGTCACCGGTGACGCTTTTCGAAGCAGCCTTCTTGCCTAACTTCTGGTCAAATTCGATCTCAATCCTTTCCTTCAAAAGCATCTTTAAAAATTCTTTGTCGCTCATATTTTTTCCCAATTTTCCCTTGAGTTTCATGAACAGAAAAGTGGCTTCTTCATCGAGTTCGATTTTTGCTTTTCGGGCGACGGCTTTGCATAACGGTTGCTGCGCCGCTGCCAACCGCGCGCCATTTTCAACTCCTAACTCCAACTGTTCACTGCACTGCAAAACGGCACTCTCCCCAGCCCGCACCTCCTTAGACAAAGTCTGCACTGCGCCTTTACTCATATTTGAAATTTTATCGGTAAAAAACTGATCGGTCTCGGGCGTTACAACTTTTGCCAGCATTGCGACCTTATGCACACCAATCTCACGAATCGCCGCTTTCAAAAACGGCTTGCCCTGCAAATTCTCCTCCAATCTCAGCCTCTTTATTACCGTTGTCCTGGCAATGTCTCCGAATTTTCCTGCGTATTCCACTATTGAACCGGCATATTTTTGATAAATTCCGCTGCGATATATTTCCGGCAAAATCAGCAACATTTCATTTTTCAATTTGTGGCGATATGAACCCAGTCTGACAAATTCCCGATGCAATTTTTCCGCTTCAATCATGATGTGTTTTGTTAAGGGATTTTTGTGTCTTTATTCTGCCGAATCCACACGCGAAAACAAGCAGAAATCGGCTTACAAATGCTATTTTAACACATTTTTATTTGAGAATTTATCACCCTTAGCGCGCGCCTTCAAAAGGCCCCAAAACCGAGTTTGCATTTCATGCAAAAATCTCGTCAAGTCGAAGTTGAGTGAAGGCTGGTGATGGATGGCGTGGTGGGAAGTTTCGTAAAAAGTATCACCGGTGATGTTTTCAAAGATGCCAAAATCATCCACGCTGTTTTCTGAAACGTCTGGAAGCCAGGGCGGCGATTGCCAAAAGTAACATCAAGACAGGATTGCCTTTTGGATTTTCAGATGGTGCGTTGTTTTGTACACTCTTTGCCGAGCCGCCGAAAGCATGGCAGTTGGAGGGGTGACACTTTTTGAAAGTTATTCCAAAAGCAAAAACCCTCAGGAATGAGATTGTTGAGGGTTTTTGGGGCTTTTCTAGGATTTTTTTAAGTTCGTGGGCAAACGAACTTAGAGGGACATTGAAGATTTTTAAAGTAAAGACATGTCGGAAAACTATCACTTACTGCGTTGTCGCCCGCCGCGGCGGGCTGTCGTCTTGTATTTGATAGTTTTCCGACATGTCTATAACAAGTTATTTGTGTACAAGGTTCAGGACCATGCTTAACACTCTTTCTTTCAGATTGTTCTTTGTAGCAACTCCATTGAGTTCGAGTGTTAAATCGCTGATCTCACACCTGCAGTATGGGCAATCGTGACAATTGCTGGATACCGATTTTCCACATGACAGGCAGTTGATGATCATTGGTTTAGATAAGATAGTAGTGTTCTTCGTCTTTTTTATCAGGTGATTTGAGCTTAAAGGCTTCCTTTTCCGGTGCCTCGGGAGGGGGCATCACCTCTTCGGGCTTTGCGTCTTTGGTCATCGGCTTCTTGCCTCCATGACCGGTTGTCATATTTTCCAGAAAATTTTCAACATCGCTTTGCTTGATCCGATAAACTCTTCCAAGCTTAATACCTTTGAGCTTACCTACTTTGATGAACTTGAGGATAGTGAAGGGATGAACCTGGAGAATATTTGCGACCTGTTCTGTGGTAAAGAATTTTTCTTCCATTGAATTGTGGTTTAACTTAGCAAACTTTAACCTATTTTATTAAAGTTTATCAAGTCCTAACGCCACTAACTCAATTTTACAATATTCTCCCTGTTTTTAAG
>JACQRJ010000041.1 GCA_016206505.1 Candidatus Peregrinibacteria bacterium
GCTCCCCAACAGGGAGCCTTTTACATTTTTGGTGGTGGAGTGCCGGGAATCGAACCCGAACCAGTTAATTCGCGGTTAACCAGTGCGACCTGCCATCCCCACCGCAAAATGCCCATTTGGTATAACAGATGAATCTAAAATTTTCTTAAAATTTTTCTAAAATCAGAAAGTTCATATATCATATAAACAATAATGGCCAATAAACCATGATCAACTCCGCAAAAGTCGTTCAAAATATCACGCTGACACATGATGTTTTTGAGCTTACGCTTGAAACAAAATCAGACTTCAGCTTCACCGCCGGACAATTCATCAATGTCAAAATCAATGACGGTGCCCCGCCATGCTTTCGCGGATATTCGATAGCATCAAAACCGGAAGACAATAATCAATTCAGGCTTTGCATTAAAAAAATTGATGGCGGACGCGGTTCGACCTGGCTTCAAAGCCTCAAAAATGATGCCGAAATCACATTTCTGGGGCCGATCGGCAAACTCACCCTAAACCCGTCAAATAAAAAAGTAATTTTCGTAGCTACAGGCACAGGAGTAGCGCCATTTGCGGGAATTATAGAAGAGGCACTGCTCAAAGGAAATAATCAGGAAATGGCACTTTATTTTGGATTGCGTCATGAAAAGGACATTTTTTACCGGGCAAAGTTTGAAGAACTGGCTCAAAAATATCGGAATTTTAAATTCAATCTGACGCTTTCCAGACCGGAAAATCCTGATTTCAAAGGACATATCGGCCGCGTAACAAGTATGCTCGATGAGCTTACAATCGATCCTGAAAATACCGAGATCTTTATCTGCGGATTAAAAGATATGCTTCAGGAGGTAAACTCGATTTTTTTAGGCAAAGGAATGAAGCCTGAAAATATTCATCTGGAACAATACGATTGAAGTTCCCTTTACAGGCAGCTCCGACAATGATACTATTAAAAGTGCTACAAATAATATTTAAATAGCACCATGAATAATACCATAACCGCTCAGGAACTAAAAACTAAAGGCATGTCTGCCCTGAACGAGAGAGCAAAGAAATTCACGGAAACATTCATTACTATTCGTGGTGAAAAAAGTTTCGCAGTACTTACTATGGATCAATACAATTACCTTCGGGAGTGTGAATTGGAGGCTGCTCTCAAGGAATCCGAGGCGGATTTGGGAAGTGGTAAATTTAAGGTGAAAACTGTTGCAGACCATATAAAAGATCTGAGAAATGTATGAACTAGTCATTACTGAAAATTATCAAAGAAGAGCGAAGAAATTTTTCGACAAACATCAGGAAATTTTAAAACAATATGAGAAAATTTTGAAAATACTCTGCCTTAATCCAAAACACCCCGCCCTGAGGCTGCACAAATTGTCAGGAAGATTAATCGGCCTATACAGCGTTTCCATAAATATTTCCTATAGACTGATCATTCATTTTATAATCAAAGACAAACAAATTATTCCAATTGATATTGGTTCGCATGATGAGGTTTATTGATATAATTCTGCAATGCCTCGCTAAGGCTGCAAGCTGCAGAGAAATCACGCAAGCGCGATTTCTGTGGTGCCCAGGGCGGGAATCGAACCCGCACTCCGGTAAAGGAACAGGATTTTAAGTCCTGCGTGTCTACCAATTCCACCACCCGGGCACATTTAGTTCTAAATAAATTTCAAAAGGCATAATACCTTAGCGCAAAATCAGCCGCAAGCACTTCCAAAAAAGGCTGTTTTATGGTAAAATAACCTGATAAATAAAAACAAAAACAATGGAATTGAAACAATTTGCACAGAAATCCTTGGGATTTAAGCAAAATCGACTGGTTTTTCAGGATGCAGGGCCGGGAATAGAACGAGCTCCTTCGGCACCGGATACAAAAAGCCAGCTTAGGGTGCTTTCCCTAAGCATCATCATGGCTATGAAAAATGGCGGGAATTATACGCTTGAAAAATTTGAAAACTGGTCACAGGAGAAACAAGACGAACACTATCGAAAATTAGCCGGAACAATGCCGCAAAACTTCAAAGAAGAATTATTCTTTAGCAGCAGAAACCCATATCTACAAGAGCTTGAAAGCAATGTGATTTTATTTGCACCAGCCGGAATGACCACGGATGATATTGCGAATGTAGAAACGCAGCCGGATGGCAGTGCCAACGTCAACTTCAAAAACGCCAAACAAGATCAATGGATAAAATTTGAAGCGCAGCACACAGTAATCAAGGCCATCAAATGGATGGAAGATCAGCTCAAAAATGAACCAAATCCAACCAAAGAACAGGTGGAAGTGGTTGTTGGTACAATTCGTCAATTAAAAAAACACGAAGGCAAAGTCGTTGATGAACTTTTTAAAGATGAAGAAGAACCGGAAAAAGAAACTGGTCCAATAAAGCCGGAAGAACACGCCGCAATTCACAAAGAACATGCCAAATTCCATGAAACAACATACAAAACACCTGAAAAAGTTACCGAAGTCATCACAAAAGATCGGGAAACTCTTTCTAAAGCCAATGTTAAAGATATCCGTCAAAAAAATCAACTGCTTGTTGAAGGAAAAGCAGAAACCAACGATCAAAAACGTTCATATCTCAAAGAAGAAACCGCCAGACGCCTGAGAGCTTACTGCGACATTATGCAAAACGGCTGGTTTAAGCTTGATTACAGCAGAGTCGGGGGCAACCTGCACCAACAAAATATCGGCCTTGGCGATCTTTTACTGGACCCAGATATTGATGCTGTAGAAATTCGCACCAGAAAAGGGAAAATTATCCATGCACACCGCGGCATCGTGGAAAGCGGCAAATACAAAGGGCGCATAGGATTTTTGGACGATAAAACAAATGCCTACGCCGACACATACGACAATGATCTCTTCAGAATCAAAAGCGAAACTTCAGCCAAAACCGAAGATTATATTCAGAAAATCGAAAATGAATCAAAAGCGAGAGAAACACATGAAGTAACAATTGAAACCGGAACAGGTGCACGAAGTAGAGGAAATATCGAACAGGAAATAAAAGACTCCCCAATCACTTATAAAGCAGCCGACACGAAAATTAATGGCTCAAATTTGACAGTCGGCATGATCCAGGAAGCTGAAAAAGAAGCCGCAACAGGCACACACGCATCAACAAAAACCAAAGCCATGGATGAAGTACTTGAAAGAAACAACTTTATGGAAGTTGTAAATTACGCAGCAAAACATGTCGGAGTGCCACCATGGGTCATTTTGTCCACAATGTTTCATGAAGCAAGATTTAACTACAATGTAAAAAATAAAGAAGGCGACGAAGAAAGAGGCATAGGACAATTCAAAAAAGCCGCCTGGATCAGCACTAGAGCTGATGAAAGTTTTATTTCCACAATGGAACAAGCCATAAACGAAGATTCTCGAACAATGGAAAGACAACGATCACTTTTGGCGGATACAATGGCAGTAGCGATTACCATCAAAAGAGCTCTCACAGCCAGTGGCGACCCTGCAGAATTTTCATATTCAACAGATCTAACCTCCGCACAATTGGAGAAAATTCGCTGGTTTTATCATGTACCAAGTTATTTTCGCTGCATCCAGAAAGAGGGCAGGGGTTACTCCGCACAGTTCTATGAAAAAGCAAAGGCCTTTTTGCGCAAAACACAGGCCAGAGAAAACCACGGAGATTACGGCTACAAAGATTTTGCCGATACAGCACTTTTGATCAGAGATAAATGGCGTGCAAAATTTGACAACAAATAAATTTCGCAGTAGCGGTTTATTGATGACTTTTGCAAAGCCCTCTACTGAGTCAGCAAACGATAAAGACTTTCAGCCATTTCACCGCGTCTCATGTCTTCACCCTTTCCAAAAGTATAGAACTTGTCCATTTCAAGCAGTCCCATAACTTTTGCAGTGGCAATATACGAAGTATACCAGCGATCAAGCTTCACATCGTCAAACGGCTTCACATCAACATTTTCAACCATCGGCACCTCGAAAACTTCCAAAAGCATTTTCACAGCCTCAACCTTATTTACATTTTTTCCGCCATCAAATTTTCCACCTTTATAGCCATCAATCCAGCCTTTTGATTTTGCATAACATGCGTAAGACTCGTACCACTTCCCTTTCACATCGTAGAAACAATCCTTGAAATCATCAGCGTTAAATTTATCACCTTTAGCCTCGATCAAAAGCTTCAAAAGCTCTGCACGATTTATCTGCTCGGAAGCGCGGAAAGTATAATCTTCATAACCTTTGGCAATCCCCTGCCCAAATAAATACACAATCGCTTCATAATTTTTGTGCGATTTTGTCACATCAACAAAGAAATTTTCGGAAACTTTAGACGCATTTTTATCTTCAGCAACAAAATCCACATCAATCATTGTTGCAGAATCATAATCCGCGGGCACTATTTCATCTTCGTCGCGAAAATAAGAAACATAAGAATCCTTTAAGCCCAGACCATTGAGAAAATAACGATTGGAAGTGACAGTCTGCAAACCAAATTCATCAGTAAAACTATAGCTGCAATCCTGCTTGATAACATCATAAGTACCGTCATTGTAATTATAACCGGACATTTTTTCCGATGTACAACTCATATCGACAGCCGCAACATCTTTGACATCAGCAATATAATCAAGACCAAAAGCCGCAAAAGCTTCATCGGGAACCTGCTGCTTCACGGGTTTCATTGAAAGAAAAACCAGCGCATCAACCACGTCTTTATTTACCTTGGCGATCTTCACATCACCATTTGCAAACCAAAATTTCATCTTCAGGCCGTCTCCATAATAAGTTACGCAATCAACACTGTTCACAGCACAATCTCCGGTCACAAAAGCCATTTTAGAAGTGGAATCTAGAATATTTGAAGTGCTGCGGAAAACATTGAAAGTAATCTCTTTATCGGCAGGGAAAATAAAGAAATCACGCAAATTTGTTTCAGCTGAAACAGTTTGCGCAAATGCGGTTACAGTTGTAAAAACCGCCAAAAGCAAGCTTGCAAAAAGGGTTTTTAGATTTTTCACAGTACATTGGATTAAATGTAAGAACATGTTATACCTAAAAACTTGACACATTGTCAAGAGATTTTATTAATTGGGGCGGCATGAATTCAGTCGCTGCAGGGAAATTTTGCTTATGCAAAATTTCTTTGGTGGGTCAGGCGGGACTCGAACCCGCGGCCAATTGCTTAAGAGGCAACTGCTCTACC
>JACQRJ010000042.1 GCA_016206505.1 Candidatus Peregrinibacteria bacterium
AAGGTATATTTGATAAATACGGGCAAAAATATTCAATTTTGGTTACGGGCAGTTCCAGGCTGGATTTGTACAAAAAAGGAGGAGACTCATTGCTTGGCAGATATCATTATTACCGCCTGCATCCTTTTTCTTTGGCTGAAATAAATCAAGCCAACAGTGATCAAAGGCCAATGAAGGAATTGAAATTTATTGATAAAGGTTCGCAAAAAAACGCGCAAAAATTCAAAATGCTTTTTGAGTTCGGTGGCTTTCCCGAGCCGTTGCTTCATAAATCAAAGACGGTGTTGAGGAGGTGGCACAATGAGCGCCTAGATCGCCTGATTAAGGAAGATATTCGTGACACCACTGTGATTCGCGACCTTTCCGGATTGCAGATTTTGGCAGAACTTATCGAGGAAAAAGCGGCCGGCCAGCTTTCTATCAACTCACTCAGGGAGGATTTGCAGGTTAATCATAAAACGGCCTCTTCCTGGGTGGATATTTTGGAGCAATTTTATTTTCATTTTCGCATTTATCCCTTTGCCTCCAATACTATAAAATCCTTGCGTAAAGAAGCCAAAATTTATCTTTGGGACTGGTCGGCGGTCAAAGAGGAATCAAAAAAACTTGAAAACATTGTTGCCTCGCATTTACTAAAATTTGTACATCTGTTGAAGGACAGAGAGGGCTATAAGGCCGATCTTCATTATCTGCGCGATATCTCGGGCAGAGAGGTGGATTTTCTCGTGAGTGTAGACAAAAAGCCATGGTTTGCGGTGGAGGTAAAAAATTCTTCGGAAGAAACTTCTCCATGGTTAAACTATTACAAAGAAAGATTGAAAATCCCATTTTTATATCAAGTCGTGAATAAGCCAAATTTCAATAAGATGCGCAATGGTGCTCACGTCATAAGCGTAGAGCGTTTTTTGAATGGGTTGAGTTGAGGCGTGTCAAATCACCGCCTGCCGGAAGGCCGCATGATAGGCCCTCAGCCATATTTCGTCCGAAGGATCCTGCAAAAAACGACCGATGTCTTTCATGATATCAGCAGTGTTCACCTTCGTGATCTTAGCCTCCAGAGCTGCAATAACTTCTTTGCGATTCTTAAATTGTTCTTTAAGTCCAGCTTGTTTAAATGAGCGATTTATATAGCCGATGTTAATTTCCATTTTTCGATTCAAATACCAGATCAGATCATAGAAGTCGCGACCTTTTGTGTAGGCTCTGTTCAAAACCGCGCAAATTTTTCCTGCAAACATAGTTTGATCCGTATGTTTCAGAATCGGAAACATTTCATCAAATTTAGTGACAAAAAAAGTCTCGATTTCGTCATCGCTGACTTTCACCGGCCGGGTGTCAATCTCAAGCTTCACGTGAATTTTTTGACTCTGCAGAGGACTCAGATCGAAAGCGTGCAAGACCCTGCTTACACGGATAAATGATTTCTGCACCACCTTGTCGTCATTTACCTTTAAATCAGCCTCAAAATCCGTATTTTTCAAAAAGGAAACAATTATCTCATTGAGTTCTCCAAATGAATAATCGGGAGCTTTGTGATCCAGTGCAAAATCCAGGTCTTCCGAGTAACGCTTGAGATCATGGCAGATACGCAGACAGGTACCGCCCATAAAACTCAAACTGCGTCCGTATTTGGATTGATAGATAGCTTTCAGAATAAGCACCTGCAGATATTCACGGATAATGTTCAGAACAGCGTTGTCGCCCACACCTTTCTTTCTGGATTCCGTAATGATCGTCTTAAGTTTTTGCATAATTTTTAAAATCTTTTAACAAAGTAATAAGTTTCCCGGATTTGAACAATTTGGCATAGTAAAAAACCTTGCTGAAATCAAGTTCTGAACCGTTCAAACGCGATTCCTCCCAAAATATTTCATTGGCCCCCAAACGTGAACTATTGAGATAAAAATAATCCACCAACGCCTTCTCCGGGTCGGCTATCAAAGTTTTCACATCAAATCCGGTAAAGGCTTCCTTCTTGATGCTTTGATAAATAAAATTGCCAACCGGCGTTTTAAATTGTTGCGTTTTTTTCGTTGTCACAAGCGTGTATGAGAAAACCGCTTCCGGCATGATGCCGTAAAGACTCAAGGCATATTCAAGACTAAAATAGCATGGTGAACACAAACTTCCGGCAATTTCCGCAATGACAGGTTTGCTATCGGCAAACATAAAGACTCCGCGCTTAAGCTGCACGACATCTCCGCTCTTTTTCCACTGATGAAGTTGCAGATTAATGAGTTTTGGATTATCACGAAAAGCGATCACATGCGCCTGCGCTGTGGTAAATACATTCTTTTGCATCTTTTTTTTAAAATCTTTTAGTTTCATTTGATTATATTTTTTTATAATCTATGGAAACAATTATATACGTATTTCTCCCTCGTGTAAAGATCAATCTTCAAATCATGTTCAACGGCTTTTCCCCTTACAAATCAGCCTCAAAATGTGCTATAATAAATCATAGTCAAAATAAAAATAAAAACATGTCCACTTCAAATTTCAATCTGGGAAAAATCGGTGAAACGCTCAGCCAGATGGGCAAAAGTCCAGAACTAAAGGGTTCTTTTCTGGGACGTGCCTGGGAAAAAATGAAGTCGGCCAATGTTTCCGGCAAAGGACTTGAAAGATTTTTCAATAAAGCCAAGGTTTTTTTGAGTTCGATGGTGACCGAGCTTATTGCGCCGCAGAAAGCCGAAGTAAAGGCTTCAGAGGAAGCCGCAAAAAGCGGGGCTGAGGTGGCCGCAAAATTCAAACCTCTCCAGGATGCGGTGAAAGAGCTGGACACTCACGCAGAAGGCTCAAGTGCTGAGGCATTTTCCGCGTTAAACAAAATCTCAATGGCTATTGAGGGCAAGCCTGTAGAAAATTTCACTTTTGCCGAATCAATGAATCTTTCTGCCGTGGGGATAATCGGATTAAAAAAATTGAAACTTGAGGCGGAACAATCCGCGGGCGGACCGCTTGCGCATGAAGAAGCTTTATTGGCAAAATTTAAGGAAATGGACGCGGCCAGCGCCGGTACTAAACTCGTGATGGAAAAGATGCTCACAGGTCCGATCTGGGGTCTTGCCAAGCCAAAAGGTGATCCAAGTAGCATGGCATACAAAGGTGAGGCTATGCAAAGAGGCTTGAAGCTTTTGGGAAGGATCAAAAAACTTCCGGCTGATAAATACGGTGAGGCGACTGTGCTGGGCAATTTGAAGCAATATCCGATTCCGGAACGTGATAAGGCGGTGGATTTTGTAAGTCAGTATATTTTGCCTTCAACCACCAAGGAGAATGTCGGTAAAGTTTTGGGCAGTGTTGCCGAGATGAAAGCAAGCGCATTGCCAAAAGAAGAAGTATATCGCAGAATGGCTCGTATTGCAGTTGCGATTGATCCGAGGGATTTTGACAATCTGCTGGAAGTGTTTGTTGGAGGAAAAAAATAACCCCACCCTATGGTCGGTCAGGATTTACAATTGGAAATTTTGAAACTGCTAAAGGATTCCGGCGTGCCGGAAGCGCAAAAAGATGGCATAAAATTTTCCCTACCGTTTATGGTGGAGAGTGATCTTATCAAAATGCGGGACATTTTGATGATGGAGAAGAAGAAAATTGCCAATGCAAGGAAGGAAGCCAAGCGGATCGAGATGAAATACCAGTTTATGATCGACGATCTGGCGGAAATGGAGATCAGGAAGGCAAAGTAACTTCACCTTGCTTTTTCTCAAATCATACGTATAATTTGAATGTTTGGGACTGTATCAGTTTCAACAAATATTAGGTTAGGATATTGAGGCTTTTCTAGGGCGTTGGTACTCCTAAGCTAGAAGCAACTCTCCCCCAAGTGGGGAGAGTTTTTTTGTGGCGGTGGAAATGCTGAAAATCGCGTAGTGCTGCGTCAACTTGGAAACCTTCGCTTCGCTCGGTTTCTATCTTGAGTTTTACAACCTTGTGCCTTAAGATTAGGTGCGTTTTCACGTGGTGAGTGTAGCTCAGTTGGTTAGAGCATCTGGTTGTGGTCCAGAGGGTCGTGGGTTCGAATCCCATCACTCACCCCAGAAATTTTGCCTCGAAAAATTTACATTTTGTAACAATTATCAGCATGAATAATAAAAATCTTTCGAAGGTTTTTCCCCCTTTTTTACTTTTGTTAGTAGTTGTCGCCTTGCTCTTTTTTTCACCTTTTTCCAAAAATGATGCCTCAGATTTTCCCCCTAGCGATGCAGATGCTTCATTTAAAGCCGAGGTTATTAAAATTGTGGAGCAAAAAGGAGCCGGACAGATTCTCGAGGTTAAGTTGGAAGATGAAAAAACGGGCGGCGATGAAGGAAAAATTTTAACAATTGAAAATGATGAAAGCATGGCGGCAATAGCCAGAAAATTTGTCCCCGGGGATAAAGTTTTGCTTGCGATGATAAAGGATATTGAAGGAACGGAAAATTTTTATATTGTTGATTATGTGCGGCAATCGGCGCTGATTTGGCTTTTTGTAATTTTTCTTGCGATAGTGATTTTGGTGGCGAAGTGGCAAGGGCTTGGTTCGATTGTCGGGCTTTTTATTTCCTTTGTGGTGATTTTTAAAATGATTTTGCCCTTGATGATGAGTGGTTTTGATCCGATTTGGGCGGCTTTGCTAGGTGCGCTTTTGATAATTCCTTCTACTTTTTATTTTTCACATGGTGTAAGCCGCAAGACGACGATTGCATGTCTTTCCACCATTTTGACTTTGGCGTTTACGGCACTTTTGGCGAAAATTTTTGCAAATTTCGGATATCTGACAGGTCTGGCGTCTGAGGAAGTGAGTTATTTGCAACTTGAGACAGTGAGCAATCTGGACTTCAAGGGACTTGTTGTTGCGGGAATTATAATCGGCATTTTGGGGGTTTTGGACGATATCACTATTTCCCAGGCTTCGATTGTGCAGCAGCTAAAAAGTGTCAAAAATAAAATAGGTTTCGGCGAGCTCTACGGACGTGCTTTGAAAGTCGGAAAAGATCATATCGCATCAATTGTAAATACTTTGATTCTGGTTTATACGGGTGCTTCTTTGCCGCTTCTTTTGCTATTTTTGGATTTCGGTCAATCTTTTTCCTCGGTGGTGAATTTGGAATTTGTTGCACAGGAGGTAATTTCTACGCTTGTAGCAAGCATCGGCTTGATTTTGGCCGTGCCGATTACGACATTTTTTGCGGCTTTATTTTTGGGGAAAAATAATGTAAAAGGTGAGTCTTATATTTGTAAACATTGAAAATGGAAAATAAATTTCTGATAGATCTGAGCATCAAATACGGACTGGAGAGTGCAAAAGTTTCTAAAGTTGTCGATATAATTTATCAATGCGGAATTAGAGAAGTGGACAGCCGCGAAGGCCAAAGAATCGCCAATTATCTCTGCGAGATGGAGATGGTCGAGAAGCCTTCCGAGGAAGTGATGGAGGAACTTAGGCTAAAAGGTTTGATACCGGGGATTATGGGGAAATAATCCTTAGGTTTCTTCGCTGTGACCTTCGAGGAAAACTCTTTTATCCAAGGTTTCCCGGGTTTTATCCAAAATCCCTTTCAAAATAAACTCGGCAAAATCTGTGAGCCTTTCCTGATCTTCACCAAGCCCCTGCTGTTTCATAAAATCCCCCACTACATAAGCTACAAGCATGATCAGCGGTTTTTGAATTTCAACTTTTTTCTCATATTTTTTTTCGCCGAAATAGTCTTCTTCATCTTCAATTTTGATATACTCCGTTTTGTAAGCGGTTCGAAGTAACTTATGCGGATTTTCCTCGGCCTGCATGAGCAGTGATTTTATCCAATGATCGAGTTCGATTTTGATTTTTAATGGCAAGGTCTGATCCCGGGCACTGAAAAAAGTAAGGGATTTTTCCCCGCTTGAAGGTTCAGTATCTGCTTCGCCCGAGGGGTCAACTTGTGTATCGCCGGATGAGGCATGTTCTTTTGGCTTTTGCAGCATCAAAAAATCCCCTACCTGAGCCTGGATTTCCTCATTTCCCAGCAAAATAATCGCCAAAACAAAGTTTGCCGGCAGATTTTGCTCAAGAACGCGGGAAATCAATAAAGTCAGTTCGGTTTTGTGGCTGGTTTTGACAAATTTCACCAAAATTGCCAAAAGATCGTATTCCTTTTTCTTATGCTTTTTTTCTTCGCGTTGGATGGCTGCGATCTGCGCCGCCGCCTGTGCCATTCTTTCCTGAAGTTTCTCCAAACTGGCGGCTGACATCGGCTCGCCGGAGTCCATCCCAATAAATGAATCTAGAGACATGAAAACCCTTTATTTAACATTGACGAAAGTATCTTTGTAGATACGTCCTGTAAACTTTGTCAAAGCTTTTTCGGTGAAATATACTTCACCGTCAATTAAAGAGAAAATTGTGTGATCTTTGCCAATTCCGCAGTTTTTCCCAGGAAAATACTGGGTTCCGCGCTGACGGATGATAATATTGCCAGCTTTGGCTTTTTCTCCTCCAAAAAGTTTGACACCCAGTCTTTTCGCTTTCGAATCGCGACCGTTTTTCGTCGAGCCTCCGGCTTTTTTATGTGACATAGAACTTGTTAATTGCCAAGGGATAGTAGACAATTTGTCCGTGAAATGCAAGGTGTTTTGAGGTATAATATTTAGATGGATAAATATATAGCAATTTTGATGGTCTGCGCTTTGATTCTGGCAAATTCGGCTATGGGTTTTGCTGAGGATGACTTCGAAATTGTGCCTGAAGGAAGCGAAGTTATTGAGCTTACTCTTGAGGCGGTCGATGAAAAATCCAATACTGAAAAGCAGCAGGAATTTCTAAGCAGGCTTCAGGAAGAGTTCAATTTGAGCAAATCCGGTTACAAGCAGCTTCTCAATACAGTTTCCGACATGCAGCAGAGGCTCAAAATTGTCTCGGAAGAAAAAACCACCTTGATAGAGCAATTGCAAAACATCGATGACATGGTGGCTTTTACGACCAAAAAGCTGACCGATGTGCTGATGCAGGCTGTTTCCGCCGAAAATCAGATCAGGGTGCTTTATGACCAAATCGAAGTGCGCGAAGTGGCGCTTGAATATCAAAAAAACATGTTGAAAGATTATGTACGCATTATTTATCAGCAGCAGGATAGCAGCTTATCAATAAGTTCAAGCGGTGAAATTGATGCATTCAAACTGCTTTTGGCCGATGGATCTGTTGGTGAAAATTTGCAGCAATTCGAGTATCTGGATATTTTGAATGAGACTGGTTTGATGCTGATTGAAAAACTGGCGCAGCTGACTGCTGATCTTAAAAATTATCAGGATGTGCTTGAAGCAAAGAAGGATGAGCTTGTAGCGCTTCAAGCGGCTTTGGCCAAGGAAAAAGAGCAGCTTGATATTCAAAAAGCGGCAAAAGAAAATTTGCTGAATCTTACTTTGGGACAGGAGAAGGTTTATGGAGAGCTTTTGGTGCAGACGGAAAAAGAGCAGGAAGAGCTGCTTGAAGACGTAAAGTCGCTAAATGACGCGATTAATTTTGTCGAGGCAAAAATCGCCGAAGAAGGTGAAAATTTCAATCCGGATGATTATCTGGATTTGATAGATTACAAAACGAAGGCTTTGATCGATTTCAAATATGAATATGATGGAACTTTTAATGGATTTGCCTGGCCGGTTGAGCCGTTTAAAGGATTGAGCGCTTACTTCAGAGATCCGGGATATCAGGGAGTTTTCGGAGTCCAGCATAATGCCGTCGATATTCCGCAATATCAGGGTTCGCCGGTGCGGGCGGCCGCTGACGGCGTGGTTTATACGGCCAAAGATAACGGCTACGGTTACAGCTATATCGTTATTGCGCATGCGGATGGTTTTTCTACCGTTTATGGACACGTGAGCAGTATTCTTGTCGAGGAGGGACAGACTGTTTCCGTTGGCTCAATTATTGCGTTGAGTGGCGGCATGCCGGGCACAAAGGGAGCCGGTTATATGACTACTGGGCCGCATTTGCATCTTGAGATATTACTGAATGGTTCACATGTTGATCCGCTTAAATATCTGCCTTTGGAAGTGTTGACCGAAGATCAGATTGAGGGATTGCCGGAAAAATATCAGGAGATGTGGGAAGAGCGGATTTTTGGAATGGAGATTGAGAGGTAGGAATTGTGAAAGTATCCCCGCCGTGCCCGCCTTTGGCGTGGGGGATATTTTTTTGTTAATATATCCTCATGAAAAAGGCTCTGGTTGGAAGAGTGATTGAAATTTTGAAAGAAACATATCCCGAGGCGAAAATTGCGCTGAAGTTTGATAATGTCTGGCAACTTCTTGTTGTTGTGATTTTATCGGCGCAATGTACCGATGAGAGGGTGAATATTGTTAGTCCTCCCCTATTTAAGCGCTTCAAGAGTGTGCGGGATTTTGCGGATTGCGATATCGGTGAACTTGAAAAAATGATTTATTCAACGGGTTTCTATAAGGCAAAAGCGCGCAATATCAGGGCGGCGGCGGTGAAAATCGTAGGTGAATATGGTGGCAAAGTGCCCGATACGATGGAGGCACTTTTGACTTTGACGGGAGTGGCGCGAAAAACAGCGAATGTAGTCTTGTCGACGGCATTTTCTCAACATGTTGGAATTGTGGTGGATACCCATGTTGCCAGGCTGGCCGGTTTGCTCGGCTGGGTACCGAAAAAATTGAGCGATGCAAAAAATGCAGTGAAAATCGAGCAGATTCTTATGAAAACCGTGCCGCACAGGGATTGGGGAAAAATCGCACATTTATTAATATGGCATGGACGAAAGATTTGTATAGCGCGTAGGCCAAAATGCGAGATTTGCCCGCTGAATAAAATCTGTCCTTCGAGCAGGGTTTAGAGAATTTCAGCAAAAGACTTTCCCGGGAAAATCTTTGACTTTTTGTTGAATTTGCAGCCTGGATATTTAGGGACATGCTGAAAAACGATGGAATGCAAGGAGATAAGGAGCTTGCGACCGAGCCGTATGAAGCTATACGGTGAGGAGTAAGGGACGAAATCGACGCTGCATTACGCGTTTTTCAGCATGTCCTTAGCTGAAAATCGCCACTGTTTTAGTTTCTGCTCCCTGATGCAAAGTATAAGTTTTCACCGCTGTTTTGCCGGCGGCTTTTTCTAGTTCGCTCAAAGATGTTCCTACCGCAACTTCCTTTTGCGTCAGGTCTACAACATTCGAATCCTGAGCATTGGCATTTTGGACTTCGATCATCAGTTCGCCCCAAAACATATTGCCGTTTTCCAGCACAAGCGGATTTTCGGGAACGGTGCATCCTTTATTTTTGGCGGTCATTTTGGCGCGATCCTTGTCGATGGCATACGAAAAGGCGATTCCAAGGAGGCGTGGTGAAAAAGTTTTGTAATAAGTTTTTTTGACGTCGACTGGAGCTGCTGCCGCGGCTTGCGGTGTTGGCTGAGGCTCTGCGGGTTGTTGAGCCGATTGAGCCGGCTGTGCTTCCGGTGTCGGCTGAGTTTCTATGGCAGTCTGTGGTGACTGAGGCGCTGCAGTCTGAGATGCCGGCTGTGATTGAGCTGGTGTAGGCGCTGGCGGCGCTGCGTTTGTTGGCGCTGCTTGAGTATTGGCCTGTGGATCCTGTGTATTTTCCATATTTAAAAATTTTTATTTACTTACAACACAAAACTATTA
>JACQRJ010000043.1 GCA_016206505.1 Candidatus Peregrinibacteria bacterium
ACCTTAACACTATTGACGCGGATTGTCAAGTGCAGATGACTAAAACCCAAGGAATAAGCCAAAAAACGACATCAAAAAACGTTCCCGGGAATGGAATTTTGGAATCGGCGCAACTTCGACTTGACGACCTTTTTGGACAAAAAGCGAACTCGATTTGAGGGCTGTTTTGAGAGGGATTTTTGAGGTGATAAATTTGGCTGGGGAAAATGTGTTAAAATAACACTTTGCAGCTTATTTAAGCTGTTTTCGAGAGGTGAAAAATGCTAAAATCACGACAATATTTAACAAGAAATTTTATGGAAAAAGTCATCGAAAATCCTATGGAAAAAATCGCTGAAAATCAGGCAGGCAAAAAGGCATCTGAAATCGAAAAAACAGTTGGGACTTTTGCAGAGCCCTCAGATTGCACCAACAACACGATTGATCTCCACCGCCAGTTCCGCACCCTCGCCTTTGACGTCCACAAAATGAAAAACCGTTTGATGATGCTTCTCCTCGAAATTTATGAGCAGGAAATCTACAAAAAACATAATTGCACAACAATCTACGAATACGCCTTCAAATACGCAAAACTTTCGAAGGAAACAGTGCAACTGGCACTGAGAACTTTGAAAAATACAGAAGACAAGCCGCTACTTCGAGCCCAAATCGAAAGCAAAGGCATCTATAAAGTGGCGATGGTGGCTAAACTGGCAACACCCGAAACTGAAAAATTCTACGCCGACCATGTGCAAAAAATGCCGAAGCCGATACTTTTTGAGTTTGCGAAGGAGGTGAGGAAAAGCGGCAAAATCGAAAATGAGGAAGTGGCAGAAAGTGCGGCGAAATTTGAGGTAAAATGCTGGGCCGTTGTGCCAAAAGTGACAATCGAATTGGATGAAGAAATGCAAATAATTTTCAATCAGTTGAAAAAGGATTATGGCAAAGATTTATCAAACAAAGAAGCATTGAGGATGATTTTGAAAAAAGTCGAACAAAAAGACGTTCCCGGGAATGCCTCTCTTTCAAAAACTTCCTTTGCAAACACGACTCCCCAGACTTTCAAAGTCGCAAACCCATCGGACGCGCCCCTCCCCGCTCAACCGCCAAAATTCCCCTCCCACACCATCCCGCGCGATAAAAAACGCGAAATCGACATCAAACAAAACCACAAATGCGCCTATCCGAATTGCGTAAAACCGATTGAAAACTATCATCACAAAGTTCCATTTTCCTTCAGCAGAAGCCATGCGTCTCTAGTCGGTCTCTGCGAAGTACACCACGAGTTTTGCCACCACGGCATAATCCGCCACGAACTGGACGAGCCAAATCAATGGCGACTCAACATCAAACCGGCAAGATCGCAGTTTGACAACTTTTTCCTGAAGTATAAAGGCGCAGCAAACAACTGACAAAACTGCTCAAAAAACAAAATCGGCGAAAAGAAAGTGCCACAGTCGATGCAGCAGCGCACATTTTTCAAGCCAGTCCTCAAAGCCCCGCATCAGTTGCTGTACCATAGTAGGCATCATGCCCACCGGCATCTTTATAAGTACTATAAAGCGAAAAATGAAAAACAGGCATAAAACTTCCGCGTTGCATTTCCACATTAATACTCTGCTGACTGTTCCCGCTGTACCCATTAGCCGTGATGTCGGCATATTCACGCACCGTTTCATTGCCGAATCCGGAAAGCGCACTATCGGTAAACAACTCAACCCGGAAAAAGATTTTAGATTTCTCAAGCCTATCGTCTTCATTAACATAATTAGACAAAGTTGAATTCTGCTCGAACACCGAAGGATTCATCAAATTGGTCAAACTCAAATATTTCAGCTTCACTGTATCGCGCTTCAAAAATTCCTTTATCGGATAACATTCCTGCACACTCTGAACCTCGCTGCCACCTTCGCCATCACCTCCATAAAGATAAACTTCCCTCGCCTCAGTATTGAAACAAACGCCGGCAAACACTCCCGCTTCCTGATCTTTCAAATTAACACCTTCGCCAACTTTTGCATTGCCCAAGCCATAGTGTCCACACTTTATTTTATCCGTATAACGATCTGAACTCTCTTCACAATTTACACTTCCAAACCATGAAGGAATCGAAGCCGTAGCAGCATAAGTCACATCACCATCCTTAAGTCCCACATCGGAAATTGCCGTAAAATCACTGATAGACTCCGTCTTGCCTTCCCCATTCAAACCGAAAATCTTCCACCTCAAAACATCCCAACTACTCAAAAATTTAATATTTTCCGCTTCACCCACCTTCAAACCTGTCGTAAAATCTTCCCATTTAAAATTCCCGAAAAACTCCACCGTAAAATCCCCCACCGGCACTTCGACGCCATTTTTCACCACAAAAAGCGGCAGCATAATCGACTCATTCAAGTCCAACACGTCGTAATATTCTTTCAAAGGAATCATCGCAGCAACATCAGCCTCAAGATCATATTCATCTTCATCGAAACAAGGATAAGCCATGCAGGTATTTTTCAAAACATAATGCCCGCGCACAGCACTATTCGATTCCACATCAACCAAATCAAAATCGCCCTCATCGCTCTGCGGCAAACCGTTTTGCAATTTATAAAGACCGATTTCAATGCCGGACTCGGCAGCATAATAAGCTTTTCCACCATCCAAAGTAGCCTTCACGATACTACCTTCGCGCAAAATCAAAACCGACAAAGCCAGAGAAACCGCGATCAAAACTCCCATCACCAAAAGCGCAGTCAAAAGGGCAGTTCCCCGACTGTTTTTTTTCAAAATTCGCCAATTATTTTTAAGGACACTCGGGCGTTTCATAAACCTGGTTATAAATTCGTGAAGAAACGGTGGTTTGAAAATCAACTTTATAAGGCTCCCCCGTCACTTTTTCCTTTTCAAAAGAAACAAAAATCGTCACAAAAGGATGAAATTGGTACTGATTTTTATCCACATTTTGCGGACTGTAAGGATCGGCAAGAGGATAAATTTTAAACTCAAAATCCGTTACGGAAACATCGCCTGAATTTAACGATTTCGTTTGACCACCGGCGGTTTCTATTTTCAGAATCGAGTGTGCCGGATCTGTTTTATCCAACCAAATTTTCTTCTTCGTTTCATCCTTGGAAACAAGCAGCAAATTCTCAGTCATTGTGGTAATGAAGCTGTTGCAAGCGTTACCATATTCAGAATTGCCATAATCCACCATCCCCTCCCTCAACTCCCCGATCAAAGTATCAAAAACCGCTCTGGCCTCGGTATACATCGCCCGATAATCATTGGCTTCCTTTTGCGCTTTGATGATGCTGGAATAAGAACTGATCAAAATACCGACAAAAGTCATAAAAATAGTCATGGAAACAAGCATCTCCACCAGAGTAAAGCCGCGTCTATTTTTGTTGCTACAAAGCGCCATTTTTCCAATTGGTTAAGATAGTTTGAAGCGTAATACTGCGCACATCGATTCCCTGAGCAAAAGTCACTTTCGATTTCACAACAACAAAATTTTCACAATCAGAACCAACGCAAACCGCATCATCCGGACCCGAAGAAACATAAGGCAAAATCTGAATTTCGCGCGTAAAGCCGCTATTTTCCGCATCTTCATCACCAAGAAGTATCACCGGTGATGCAGCACCGGAAATGATCCACGGCGCAAAACCTTTTAAAGCAGCCAGACCTGCGCTCGCTATACCAGCATCAACGCCTCCAACCGACGTATCATTCGCATCAACTCCGATAATTTTTGCCGCGCCACCGCCCGGCACCAAATCCCCGACCCACAAATCACCCGATTCCTCCCCCAGCCAATCGTAATTATGCAGCCAGTTCGTATCGCGGATATTGCGCACGATCTCAAGCCCTTCCATCGCCAGATAATGAGCTTTCAAGCTATTCACATTGTTCTGGTTAAATCCGATTAAGCCAATTAAAATCTGCGTCGCAGCCACAATTGCAATCGTCAAAATCATAATGCCGATCATCACTTCGGTAAGCGTAAAGCCGCTTTGCTGCGACTTCAAATCCCCCGCGAATTTTTTAAGAACTTTCCTGAACATGTTTGGCTTTTAAAGAAACTAAATTATAAATAAAACCGCGCTCCGCACTTTGCGCTCCTTCACCAATCTGCAAAACAAATTTCAAACCGCTCATCCCACTTGAACCATCGAAATTGCTTGCAAAAGCAGCTCCGCCAATTGAAATTTCAATCTCACCTTTTGGCGGCACAAAGCGAATCACGAGTTCGCTCAAATCAGTAGTAGAACCATCATAATCCTCAAAATTACCTTCAAAACTTCCGACATTGGTAATTTTTACGGCCCCATCAAGAACCATTGGCGTCAGATCCTGCTGTACACCGGTGCATCCTTCATAAACAAACCCGGCTCCTTTCCACACCTTTTTCCCATTAAACATCTGCCAAAAAGTCTTCGCCGCAAAAACATCTCCTTCCTTCTGAAAAGAAATCCCATAACAACGCGCCGAAGCAGTACCGGAATCAACCGAATCGCCAGTGCCATCACCGCCAACAAGCCTTGCCCCAGCACCCGCATCCTCCTCCTCCTCAAACCCAATCCCAAAAACCGTCTTCTGCCTCGCAAGTTCAATCTGCGAAATGACATCATCAGTCGCCAAAGAAAGAAGCGCCGTCCTGCGGTAAGTCATATATCCGTTGACCGCCAAAACCGACAGAATCGCCACAATCGTGATCACCACAAGAAGTTCCACCAGCGTAAAACCCCGCACCGCCGCAAGACCCAAACGCCCCTTCATAACTTTTCCCCTTTTTTGTGCAGAAATTTCCCACATTTAATTCATTTAAGAGGTGAAAGCGCTGCCGATATTGAAAATCGGCGCCATAATAGCCAAAGCAATCAGACCGACAAAAACACCGACAATCAAAATCATTACAGGCCCGAAAACCGAAGAAAGACGCTTCAGACTGGAGTCAATTTCACGCTGATATTGATCCCCCACTTTTTGCGCGACTTTGGCCAGACTGGCCGAAGTTTCACCGACACGAATCATTTCAGTCACCTCATGCGGAAACAAAAATTCCGTATCTGACATACTCTCGGAAATTTTTCCACCCTCTTTCACAGCATTGATAATTTCCTGAATTTTCAGCTTATAAACGCGATTTGAGATGCTTTTTCCCGTAATCTGCAACGCACGAATCACCGGCAATCCCGAATCGATAAGTAACCCCAGAACATTCACAAAATTCAGCACATAAACCCTGCGCAGTAACTGACCGATAACCGGAATACGTAATTTCACCATATCCCATCGTATCGCGCCATATTCACTGCCGATATAAACCTTAAACATGCCATAAAGACCGGAAATCACAATCAAAACAATCCACCAGAAATTAACCACAAAACCCTGCACGGCAATCAAAGCGCGCGTTGCCAAAGGCAAATCAGCATTGAAAACTCCCCCGCTCTTGAGCAGCTCGAGCAGACTCGGAAAAACAAAAGTCAACATTCCGATGGAAACAATTATCAACAATCCCAAAACCACTACCGGATAAAAAGCCGCTCCCAGAAGTTTCAGATACAAATCATGCTTTTTATCGAGCTGTTCCGAAAGTCGCGAAAGCATAAAATTAAGCCTTCCTGTAGCCTCACCGCTCTGCACCACGCCCACTTCCGTTTCATCAAAAACATCCTCAAACCTGGTCATGGCATCGGCCAGATTCGAACCGTTTTCACAATTATATGAAAGTGTCCTAAGCACTCTGGCAAACCGCGGATTATCACTGCGCTTCGCTAAAGATTTCAAAGCCGACAACACGGTAATTCCCGCATCCACCATCACCGAAAGCATATGAAAAAAATAGGATTTTTCCTTAAGTCTCACTTTCGAGCGATCAATCAAAAAATCATTAAACCTTACACCCAAGCCCTTTCCGGCATTGTTGTAAATCCCATAAACAACACCATCGTCATTGCTGACTTTGATATTTTTCACCCGATCAAGCAGATCGTCATAACTCACCGCACCATCGACAATATAGTCACTGCCTTTGATTTGTTCCTGTTTTGTATTAGCGGCTATTTCCATAGTTTATTCCTGAAAAAACGCCTCCATGGAAAGACTAAAAGTCGCTCTCTCCAAAGCAAGCACGTCGAGTTTTGTAAGCTGAACATTAATAGAATTTATACGAAGCAGACGCGCATTTTGCTCAATCCCCTTGATGAAACCCAATAAATTCTCATAACTGCCGGAAAAGCTCGAACTTATGCGCAAGCTTGAAATCCCTGCTTTTTGAGTCGGCCCTTTGCCGAAACTCAAAGAAGACAAAGAAATCTTGTTCAACTCGGAAATATCGATCAAATCGCGAATAACCTCATCCTGCAAAACTCCCGCCGGAATGGAATTTGTTACTTCGAAACGCTCAACTTCGTTGCTCAAACCAAGCTCCTTTGTAGCATTTTCATACTCGGCGACTTTTACAGTCACAGTTACAAGTTCCGCTTCTTTTACCTCGATATCGGTTTTCAAAGCATCAACCGAAGCGCTGAAAGGCCGCACATAAAACACAGAAGCAACAACAGACAAAATAATCAGCACAGCGCCAATCATCGGTTTTGTCGCAGAAGTCTGCCTAAATTGCACTTTTGTTTCTTCTATTAATTTATTCTCAAACATAGATATTTTTTAAAAATTAGCGTTCAACTTCCGCAGAAACCGCAACCGCCAAAGGATCCTCTTTTACAT
>JACQRJ010000044.1 GCA_016206505.1 Candidatus Peregrinibacteria bacterium
CTCTCCTTTCTGATCCTTAAAAGCCCCAAGTACACGGACAAATCCTGCGATAGTATTGTACAAAACTCCATGAAAACCTGAGATGGGCGCTTTGAATAGATAAACGATCTTGGAAAGAAGCTCTTCTCTTGAAGGCAAAGATGCCAACATTTTCGTTTCGGCAGCCGAAATAACGCGTCCCTCAAAAAGACCGCCTCTCAGCTTCAGATTACTCTTTGTCTTTGCAAATTTTGCCAATATCTTGGCGGCAGCAAGCTCGTCTTCCATGCTGAACGCTACTCCAACCTGTCCTTCTATCGCTTCATCCGGTAATACTTCAAACCCGGCATCCTTGGCGGCGATTTTCATCAAAGTTTTCTTCACAACCTGAAACTTTGCACCGGCACTGCGCAATTCTTTACGCAGGTCATAGAGATCATTTACAGTCAAACCCTGATAATCGGCAAAAACCACAGCTTTGGCATTTTTCATATCTGCAGCAACCGCCTTGGCAAGGTCTTTCTTTTGATCTTTTGATAGTGGCATAGTGTAATAATTAAAAAATCTCGACTTAATTATCATAGAGGTCGAGACAAAATGGCCGTTTAGGACTCTGTGCAAGGAAATTTTGTTCGTCTCGGCGGGACTTATCTGGACGCCCACTGTCTATGACGCGGCAATCCTACTTATCAGCCTTCCAATTGTCAAGAAAATATTGTATATAGATACCATGAAAATAATCAAAGAACTCAAAAATTTCGTTAAAAACGCCAAAAATCCGCTCATTGTTCTCCTTGGCCCCACGGCTTCAGGCAAAACCGATTTATCACTTAAATTAGCCAAGGATTTCGATTGTGAAATCATTTCCACCGATTCCAGGCAGATTTATAAGGGTCTGGAAATCGGCTCGGACATCCTTCCGGAAAATAAGCGCAAAAAAATTCCGCATCACCTTTTACAGATCACCAGTCCAGATAAACCGCTAACGCTTGCACAGTATACCGAACTTGCTTTGGGAAAAATCAAGGATATTCATGAGAGGAAAAAAATCCCCATGCTTGTCGGTGGTACCGGACTTTATATCAGCGCAATTATAGAGGGCTACAAAGTTCCAAAAGTTGCGCCAAATATGGCTTTAAGAGAAAAACTGCATCATCAGGCTGCGGAAAAGGGCAATGAATATGTCCATAAGCAGCTTGCAAAACTTGATCCAAAGGCGGCAAAAAAGATTCATCCTAATAACCTTCGCTATGTCATTCGCGCCATTGAAATCATCAAAGCTACAAAAAAGAAGAAATCTTCACTGAAAAAAGAGCCAAAATATGACATTTTCATGCTTGGAATCGATCGTCCCAGAGCCCAGCTTTATAAAAGAATTGAAAAACGCGTCGATAAACAGATCAAAAACGAACTTTTAAAAGAAGTGAAAGCGCTTTTAAAGAAAAAATACGATTTGTCATTGCCTGCCATGAGCTCGCTCGGTGTGAAGGAATTGATCCCTCATATCCTTGAAAAAGCGCCTTTGGATGAATGTATAAAGATTCTCAAAAGAAACACTCGTCGCTATGCCAAGAGACAAATGACCTGGTTTCGTAAATATATCAATGTTAATTGGCTCAATGCCGAAGACCTCGACCAATGGCTAAAAAAAGCTTCCAAGAAATAATTTCACGCCATACCGCAAAAGGAAGGTAACAAGCAGAAAAATGTCGGTACTAAAAAAGCGCTGGGTAATCAAAAATCAGAATAAAACTCTGCCGATTTTTAAAAGGCTTCTTGAAAATCGTAAGCATCTGAATCTCGAAAATGAATCTATATTTCATGACCCTTTTCTTTTTTCCAATATGCATCTTGCTGTAAAGCGCATTTTTGAAGCTATAGAAAAAAAGGAACGAATCATAATTTTTGGTGATTATGATGTCGACGGCATTTCTTCAAGTGCAATTTTGGGCCATACGCTTGCAAAACTTGGCGCCAATTTCTCTTACAGACTCCCGCATAGAGTCAATGACGGCTATGGCTTATCTGAAAAATTCATCGATGAATTTATCGAAAAGAAAATCAAATTGGTTATTACTGTCGATTGCGGAATTTCCTGCAAAAACGAGATCAAAAAGGCCAAAGATTATGGGATTGATACTATTATTACCGACCATCACGCAATTCCAAAAATCCCTCCCAAAGATGCTTATGCCATTTTACATCCCAAATTTGAAGACAGCTATCCATTCAAAGAACTTACGGGAGCCGGCGTGGCGTTCAAACTTGCACAAGCATTGTTAAAAGAAAAGCGTCAGGATGATCCGCAATTGATGAATTCTCTCCTTGAACTTGCTCTCCTTGGCACCGTTGCCGATCTCGGCCCCCTTACCGGCGAAAATCGCCTGATTGTAAAAAATGGCCTCAAAAATATCGCGCAGACAAAATTACCCGGTTTAAAAAAACTAATTGAAATTTCCGGAAGGGAAGAAATAATAGATGTGCAAACTATCGGCTATCGCATCGCTCCCAGAATCAATGCCGCCGGCCGCATCAGCAGCCCCTATACGCCGTTGTTTTTATTAATGGCCAATGCCCCATCAAAAGAAATGGATGAATTGGCGCACAAACTTCAGAGCCTAAACGAAGAGAGGCAGGATATTACGGGCAAAGCCTTGATTGAAGCTCAAAAAAGCCTGGACACTGAAAACTTACCGCCGATTATTATTGCCAAAAGCAAAGATTGGCATGTTGGAATTCTTGGGCTTATTGCGGGGAAATTGGCCGAAAAATACAATCGTCCGACAATTATTCTTCAGGAAAAAAATAATTGCATGGTTGCCTCAGCTCGCAGTCCGGAATATTTCAACATTGTTGATGCTCTGACTTTTGTCAAAGATTGCCTTATAAACTTTGGTGGGCATGCACAAGCGGGAGGCTTTAGTATGGAGGCTTCGAAATTTGAAGATTTCAAAACAAAAATCACTGCTTACACGCAGGAAAAAATAGAAATCATCGATTTAACGCCGGTTTTAAACATTGACTGCGAGCTCTGCGAAAGTGAAATAAATCTGAACTTGATTGACGAGATAGAAAAATTGGCGCCTTTTGGCGTTCAAAATCAAAATCCGCAATTTTTATTGCCCAACATGTTGCCGGAAAATATGCAAACAGTCGGCAAAGAGAACAAACATCTGAAATTTTCTGTCAACATAAAAAATCAAAATATAACCGGCATCGGCTTTAATCTTGGAGAATACCTAAAAGAGCTTTCAGGAGGGGGAAAAATTGATATTGTTTTGCAGCTCGAAAAAAATTATTGGAGGTCTAAAACCTCCGTCCAATTAAGAGTGCTGGACTTCCGCAAATCCGAGCATTAAAATTTCTTTACACAAACCCTTATCCCATGAAAAAACTTTTCATTCTTTTGCAGATCTTTCTTTTAATGCTTCTCACAAGCAATTTTGCCTTTGCAGAAACATATACCTACAACGGAATAACCAAAAATCATTCCTATTCCCTGAAATTTCCAACAGATTACAAAGTAATAACCACAGGCGATAACATCCAAAACTTCGCAAAAAATGATAAAACAGCGGAAATAGTGCTAACTGTCAAAGAATTCGAAGGGCAAACCTATTCACAAGCCATTAATTCTTACCTCGACAAAGATACCGAACTTGTAAAAATTGAAGATTTTGTCTTTACGTCAAACGCTGATCTCTTGGCCAAAAAGGCCACCTACAATGGAGAAAAAGAATTTCAAATTACTTTTATCAAGAGGGGAAATCTGATTATTTCAATCACAATTCCACCGGCACAGGATGCAATTGCCCAAAGCATTTATGATAGTTTTAGTTTTACCGATGAATGGCATCAGTACATCGATTTCGATTCCAAGTTTACTTTTATTTTTCCTGCAGGTCTGGAGATAAAAAATTCCGCAGATAGAGTTGAGCTTGTTAAAAGCGGACAATATCAAAGCGAGATTTTTGAGGTCGGTATTTTTAAGGAAACTTCTCTTGAGGACGCCGCCGAAAAAGCCGAGGAGGACAATGAAAATCTGAAAGAAGAGAAAGAAATCGAATTTCACGGCATCAATAAGGCTATACTTGCGATTTACAATAATGAAGATATTAATAAGAAATTAGGTCGAGTCATTGTAGAAAATAATAGCACAAGCATCAGTCTTACCAGCGTCAATCTTGAAGACAATTTTCCGCATTTCAATTACTACGATGAACATGTTTTGGAAATGCTGACCAGTTTTGAATTTTTCGACATAGCAGGGCAGTATCATGCTTACCTCTTTTTCCCCGATGTCCGCGATAATCATCCAAATGCCGAGGCGATAAATGATCTCAGCCAAAGCAAAGTGATTAGCGGTTATCCTGACGGGACTTTTGATCCTGACGGTTTGATAAATCGCGCCGAATTAACAAAATTAGTGGTAAAAAGCAAGCTGGAGCCAAAAATCGAGGATTACAAAGATTGTTTTCCAGACGTGAAAGATCAATGGTTTGCTCCATACATTTGCTATGCTAAAGAAAAAAAGTGGGTTGAAGGATACAAAGATAATAAATTTCATCCGGAACAAAATATTAATAGGGTGGAGGCCTTAAAAATAATATTGAATGCCTTTTTTGCCGATTTAAAGCCAAGCGACAAAGAAGCTCCGGAAAAAGAGCTGGCAAAAGATATTGATCAAAATGGCTGGTATTATGAATATTTCCATTTCGCCGACAGTAAAAGTCTGCTCGACAAGAGCCATGTGCTTTTAAATGAAGACGGCACTTATTTTTATTATCCGGACAAAAACATCACCCGCAAAGAAGTCGCAGAAACCATTTACAGAAGCCTGAAAGTCCAATAGGAGATCAAAACCTTTTATAACCCAACCGTATTGACATAATGAGAAAAATCTTTTATAATACTAAGATAACCATAAAAACTAAATGGCGAACGGAGTACAAACACAGATAATTGAATTGATGAAAAGAAGTGAGAAAATTCTCATCCTGCCATCATCTCCGCCCGACGGCGATTCACTTGGCAGTGCTATAGCTATTTACTTGAGTTTCAAAAAACTTGGCAAACATGCGACGGTAATTTGCAGCGATCCGGTTCCCGATGTCCTGCAATTTTTGCCAAATACCAAAATAGTGGGGGATAAAATGATCACCGGAAATGATTTCATCATCACCCTCGATTGTAAAAGCACCAAAATCGATTCGATCAAAAGCGCCATTCAGGAAAATAAAGTAAATATTATCATCACTCCGAGAGAAGGCACATTTTCCCCAAAGGATGTTTCTTTCAACAAGGCTCAAATAGATTATGACCTGATAATTACCGTCGATACGGCTGAATTAAGCCAATTGAGAGGTTTTTACGAGAATAACATTGAGCTTTTCCATGAAATTCCGGTCATCAATATAGATCATCATGTTTCCAACGGACATTTTGGAAAGATAAATTATGTGGATATTATGGCTTCTTCTACAACGGAAATGTTGGTACCGCTTCTCGAAAAACTTGCAGAAGAAACCAAAACCGCCTTGATTGATGAGGACATGGCAACATTGCTTTTGACAGGTATCATCACCGATACCGGTAGTTTTCAAAATGCCAACACTACACCAAAATCATTTGCCAAAGCGGCACAACTTATTTCATACGGTGCACGCCAGCAGGAAATTATTCAACATATATATAAAACCAAACAGCTAAGCCAATTGAAACTTTGGGGAAGAGTGTTAAGCAAAATCCAGACCGATGAAAAATATCGTATTGTCTGGTCTACTGTAAGCCAACAGGATTTTAAGGATACTGAAAGCAGGGAAGATCAGACAGGTGACATTATTGATGAATTGATGACCAACGCTCCAGGAGCCGAAGTGGTCATTTTGATTAAGGAGAAAAAAGATTCTACGATTTCTGTTAGCGTTCGCACAACAAGTGCTGCCGTAGATGGAGCCAAAATTGCCGAAAATTTTGGAGGTGGCGGACACATCCAGGCATCCGGTTTCCGTTTGGAACAAATAAGCCTTCATGATGCGGAGCACAAAATTATTGATTATGTACGCAATTTCCAGGCCGAAAGATTGGGTATTATCGAGGCTAAATCAAAACCGGTACGGCCAGCAAACAATGAACCCATGATCGATGTTCAGGAATTGATTAAACGCGCCAATGAAGCGCAAAAAGCCACCGATCTGATTCACAGAGCTGAAGAGAAGCATGAAGAAAAATTGAAAAAAACTTTAAAAACAAAAAAATCCTCAACAACTAAAGAGCAGTTTAATCCAAAATCTCCGGAAGAAACTCCCAGGACCGAAGTTATTTACAAATTCGAAGATTAAAATATGCCACTTCCCTGACGAGGACTCTCACATCGGAGATTTTGCAAAGTCCCTTTTTAAATGCTACTTTGACGACAGAATTCTAACAGAACCCCTGAAAATCAATTGTCGACGCAGCATTATGCGATTTTCAGAGGTTCTATAACCACTCTGCCATGAACCAAGGTTATGCCGATATTGTATTGGGGCTGCAATACGGTGATGAGGGCAAAGCTCGCGTTGTTGATATGCTGTGTCCAAAGTATGACATCATCGCCAGATTTAACGGTGGCGCCAATGCCGGACATACAATTGAAACCAAGGACGGTGGAAAAGTGGCTTTAAATCAGGTTCCATCAGGCATTTTTTACCCGGACAAGATTCTCTATATCGGATCCGGTTGCGTTGTTAATTTCGAAAAAATCGCTCTGGAAATTGAAAAAATCAATAACCTTGGCATAAATCTGGAAAATCGCCTAAAAATTTCTCCACAAGCCAGCGTTATCCAGCCTCATCATATTTTGATTGACAGCCTGACAGGCAAATCTGTCGGCACCACCAGAAACGGCATCGGCCCTTGCTACGCCGACCGTGCTTTTCGCATGATCGGTGAAAGACTGACAAATATAAGAGTTGGAGACCTTTTAGAAAATTCTGAAGAATTTTTCCGAAAAATGCTCGCAAATCTAGAAAGTGCGGAAAAACAATACGAACTCGATCTTGCAAACTTTGATAAGAGTTTGATCAATCTGAAAAATTCTTTTGAGAAAGTGAAAAAATATATTGAAAACGACCCTCTCTTTTTACAAAAAAAAGTACAGGCAGGCGCCAAAGTGCTTTTCGAAGGCGCTCAATCCACCATGCTTGATGTTTGCAAAGGTTCGGTTCCTTATGTAACCTCAAGCAGTACAATCGCCGCCGCCGCTTACTCCGGCGGAGATCTTTCCCCAAATTTCCATCGCAAGACCATCGGTATAGTCAAAGCAATCATGTCTCGCGTCGGCCACGGGCCTTTCGTATCGGAATTCGGAGGCAAAGAATCCGAAGAGTATTGCATGAGCCAGGAGGGGGAGGGTCCAAAATACGGAAAAATCGTGGAGGCAGGCTATAACCTCGACGATTATCTGAAATCCGACAATGAATTCAAAATGGGCATCGGACTGCGCATACTATCAGGAGAATACGGCACTGTTACCACAAGGCCGCGCAGAGTCGGAGCACTTGATCTCGTGCAGCTTAATTACGCGATCAAAATGAATGGCGTTACCGAACTCATCATTAATAAATGTGACTTGCTCAAAGAATATTCAAGCACTGCAAATGGCAAAATCAGAATAACAAAAGGCTATGAACTTGATGGTCAGGAAATAGACTATTTACCAGCTTCAACCGAGACCTATTCAAGAACCAAGGGTATCACTGAGTTTCAAGAATCTTTCACGGAAGATATTTCCGGAATAAGAAATTATGAAGAAACCCCGGGAGCCCTGAAAGCTTTGCTCAAATACATCGAAGAATTTTGTAATTGCAAAATTGTCGGAATCGGAGTCGGTCCGGAGCGTAATCAATTTATCAGTTTATGAATGACAATAATTTTACTGATGAAGCTTTGAAGTATCATCGGTTTCCCGTCCCCGGGAAAATTTTTACCGGCATTTCCAAACCTGTAGAGACGCAAAACGACCTTTCCCTTTCTTATACCCCCGGCGTCGGCTCTGTCTCATCAAAAATCGCGAAAAATGAAGAGGAAGTCTACAAGTATACCAATTGCGGAAACTCTGTCGCGATTGTTACTGATGGCACGGCGGTACTCGGCTTGGGAGATATCGGTCCAAAAGCCGCTCTGCCCGTGATGGAAGGAAAACTTATTTTGTTTAAGAAATTTGCCAATATTGATGGATATCCTCTATGTCTGAAATTTGATAAAACTGAAAACGAAGAAGAGTACATAAGAAATTTTATTACCGCTGTAAAACCGCTTGAACCTTCATTTGCGGGGATAAATCTGGAAGACATAAAAGCTCCTCTTTGTTTCAAAATTCAGGAAGAATTGGACCGCCTGATGAATATTCCGGTTTTTCACGACGATCAGGATGGAACGGCAATTATTATTTTGGCTGCGCTTATCAATGCTTTAAAGCTTGCAGATAAGAAAATTGAAGAAATTAAAATCGTAATAAATGGAGCTGGCGCTGCCGGCCTTGCTACGGCCAAACTGCTGACGAGTTACAAGATTTCCAAGTCACAAATTTTTGTCTGTGATACTCAGGGATTGATTACTCAAAATCGCAGCGATCTTACCGAATACAAAAAAGACTTTGCTCAATATCGGCCTCCACAGGATATTTCTGAGGTGATCAAAAATGCCGATGTCTTTATTGGCGTCTCGAAAGCCAATATATTGAGAGAGAATCATGTGAAATCCATGAACCGAAAACCAATAATTTTTGCCATGGCCAATCCGGTTCCCGAAATAATGCCAAAGGAAGCAAAAAATGGAGGTGCATTTATTATAGCCACCGGCCGCAGTGACTATCCAAATCAGGCGAATAACGCTCTCTGTTTCCCGGGCTTGTTTCGAGGTGCTTTCGATGTAAGAGCAACAACAATCAATCTTGAAATGAAGCTTGCAGCTGCAAATGCCATCGCTTCTTTGATGCATGAACCTTTCGACCTGGAAACTAAAGATGGACTTAAAAAAGCCTATCCAAGCGAAGCAGCATTGTTTGATAAAGACATTGCATTATCGCAAGATTATATTCTACCCAAAATTTTTGATACTCGAGTAGCCGGCAAAATCGCCAAAGCTGTCAGTGAAGCAGCAATTAAAACAAAAGTAGCTACAATCCCTAATTAAGAGGTGCTGCTGAAGTAGGAGCCTCTACATTTGGCGGCCCTGAGGGCACCGCCCCCGCTCCCGGTTCCACGATCATAATGCCGGTATCGGTTTTTTCAATCAGGAAAGCTGAATTATCTTCGGTCCCGACAATCAATGAATAAACAAAACTTGCAACCGCCACTGCAATCACAATCAAAGCTGCAATAATTGAAATGAAATACTTTTTCAGAAAGCCTACACTGTCTGACATTTGAAAAAATTAGAAACTAAAAAGTACTTGTTTTACCTTCTCTCTTATCCAAAATCACATCACCATCACGCTCGTACTTAAAAGTAATATCAAGACCGCTACTATAATAATAATCAATCGGCCCTGTGCCAACACCAATTACATCGGTTTCAATAATAATCTTATCCGGCAACTTATTAATCATGTTCATACCGGTGCCTTCGACCAGAATATTGCCGAAAATTTCATTCAAAAGTTCACTGTAATCAGGCTTTTCCTGCACAACAGCAGCAGTGTATTCCAAAGTCGTAAACATCGATTTGATAATCTGCTGCAATTTGTAACCCGATGCTCCATGACCAAATTCAGTATAAAGCGTAATCACCCTGCCATCATCAAGATAAATATACCAATCAACGATACGATCCTTTGGGTATAAAATTTCCATCGCCTCAAAATTGGCAAATTTAAACCGTGTATAAGTGGCATCAATAAAAGCTTCCTTCAGATTTTTGAAATAATTTTCAGACGCAAATTTTTTCTCATTTTCATCAATAGTCACTGTTACATAAGCTGAATTTGGATAAACTCTTTTTGGGGAAAACTGTGCCAAATTTTTGTCGCTATACCAAAAAGTAACTTCTTTTTCATTTTCGATTACTTTCCATCCGCCAAGATCGTCATATTTCATCTTGAATGGCAGATCATTGGCGCTATAAATAGGCCAATTTGTATGTAAAGGGAAGGGGTTATCATCATTTTCCCGGACTTTCAAAACTCGATAAAGTATCTCGGCAAAAGTCGCGCGAGTCATAGGTTCGTTTGCCTTTAATTTTCCGCTTTCATCGGACATCACAATGTTATAATTTCTGGCAAACAAAGCATGTGGCGCATACCATAGATCGCTCTCAACATCCAAAAATACTTTGCCCGAAACTGTTGCTGGTAAATTGATCTTGGCAGCCATAAGCACCATTTTGAGGGTCTCAGCCAGATTTACACTATCATTCGGTTTAAAAGAACGGTCTTCATGGCCGACAACTACCCCTTCTTTTTGCAAAGCCATGACATCTTCAAAGAACCAATCGCCTTTCTTGGCATCGGAAAAAATTTCTTCATAATCTTCATCATGTTTTATGCCAAAAGCTTGCCTAATCATTTTTGCCGCCTCCGCCCTTGTGACTTTGATTTCAGGTTTAAAAGTGCCATCCAGATAGCCATTTACGACTTCTTTTTCATCCAGATATTCAATCGCGGCAAAATTTTTATGATCCTCGGCAACATCGGGAAAACTTCCGGCAAATGCGTACAAAGAAAATGTCAGAAAGATTGCTATAAAAGAAAATAATTTTTTCATACGTACCTCCAAGTTACTGAGTGCTAACTTCCCCGGGAGTATATTTATCCAAATTTTGTTCACCGATAAGTTTAATCAAACGATCAACAACTTTTTCCATTTTCACTTTTTCCTGAGTACCTTTTTTCATGTTTCTGATAATCGCCGTGCCTTCGCGCACTTCGGTAAGTCCTATCAAAACGGTATAGGTCACTTTAAATTTATCGGCCAGTTTAAGCTGTATATTGATTGATCCTTTACCCAAAGCTCCCATTGTTTTTATGCCGGAATTTCTTAAACGATCAATCAACACAAGACATTTCTTTTTTGCCTCGCGGCCAAGCTGCGCTACAAAAACGTGCAATTCATCTTTCGACGGTACGCGCACCTTTTCTCGTTTCATATTTGCAATCAATCTGTCCACGCCCGCCGCATAGCCTACAGCCGGTGTACTTTGTCCTCCCATTATCTCTATCAAACCGTCGTATCTTCCACCTCCCCCAACAGCATTTTGCGCGCCTTCATTTTTATCCCAAAATTCAAAAACGGTTTTTGAATAATAATCCAATCCCCGCACCAGCTTAGGATTTTCCACATATTTTACCCCGATCTCATCCAAATATTCCTTCAATTCATCATGAAATTCACGCGATTCCTTATCCAGATAATCCTTCATAGGTGGGGCCAGCTCGGCCAAAATTCTACAATCTTCCTCCTTGCAATCCAAAAGCCTTAAAATATTTTTATTGATTCTCACCTTACAATCCTCACAAAGCGATCTTTCTTTTCCGGCATAGTAATCTTGAAGAGTCCCAACATAGTCTTTACGTGATTCCTTTGTGCCGATCGTATTTAGCTGCAACTCAAAAATATGAGCTATTCCCAAGTCTTTATGAATCGCATTTGCCAACTGGATCAATTGCGCATCAAGCGCAGGATCACTTTCCCCAATTATCTCAAATCCAAACTGCCAAAACTGCCTGTACCTGCCTTTTTGGGGACGATCATATCTAAAATGCGGCTCAAAATAATAAAGCAAAACCGGTTGCGGCCATTGATTCATTCCATTTTGGATATAACTACGCACCACTCCCGCTGTCCCTTCCGGCTTCAAAGTAAGACTCCTACCCTTCTTATCCTCAAATGTATACATCTCCTTGGTCACAATATCCGAACCTTCGCCGATACTGCGTACAAAAACATCGGTATATTCAAAAATCGGCGTGCTTATACGACGAAAACCTGCTTGTCGGCCGCGATGACGAATCACTTTTTTGATGAACGTGTGAAATTCATGATCTTCCGGCAATATATCGTGGACTCCCTTTGCTGTTTGAAAGATTTGTGACATTTGTAAAGCACAGTTACTTTAAAATTGATTGTACCATTATTTAGCACTTCTACAAGGCGTAGTTTGCGCTTGGAACTACATTTGCCAATCTTTTATGGGCTTTGGGATTTTTTTTGTATAAATGATAACCGGCCGCCGCAATCATGGCTGCGTTATCCGTACAAAATTTTAAATCCCGTGGATAACGAAATTTCACTTTTATTTTAAAAATCGCAATTTTTTCTTCAATCAACTCTCTTAAACGCAGATTTGCTGAAACTCCTCCGGCCAAATGCAGTTCTTTAATTTGCGGAAATTTCTCATATGCCATCATAAGCTTTGTGGCCAAAATTTCGCAAACAGCTTCCTGAAAACTTGCAGAGACATCAGCTTTGAATTTTGCTGATAAGATTCCGCGCGCCGCCACAGTATTTTTTACCAGATCCAAAACCGCAGTCTTCAGCCCCGAGAAACTGAAATCCAGACTGCCTTGAGAAAGCCAGGCTCGTGGCAATTTAAAAGCCTTCTCATCACCAGAAACAGCAATTCTGGAAATGATAGGTCCACCCGGATATCCCAGATCAAGAAGTCTCGCAACCTTATCAAAAGCCTCACCGGCCGCATCATCAAGAGTTTCCCCCAGAACTTCAAATTCCCCATGACCTTTCATAAGAATCAACTCGTTATGCCCGCCGGAAACAGTCAAAACAAGAATCGGAAATTCAATCGGCTCAGCAACATTTAGCCAATTCGAATAAATATGTCCCACGATATGTTGTACTTCGATCAGCCTGATTTCTTTTACACAGGAAATCACAGATGCAGTCTCTGTCCCGATAATCAGGGAAGAAATAAGTCCCGGACCTTTTGTGACTGCTATGGCATCAAGATCGTCAAACCCAAAATTTCCCAACGCCTCATCAATTACCGGCAACATCTTCAAAACATGTTCTCGAGCCGCCACTTCCGGCACCACGCCGCCGGTTTTTGCATGCAAATCTATTTGTGAAGCGATAACATTTGAAAGGACCAGGTGTCCATCTTCGACAACAGAAGCCGCCGTTTCATCACAAGATGTCTCAATTCCCAGAATTTTCATAAACAAAAAATACCCTATATTTCAAAAAATCACCAAAAATGCTAAAATATTCAAAATGAAACAAATGAAATCAACTTCAGTCGAAATTATTGAGAAATTAAAAAAAGCGGGATTTAAAGCTTATTGGGCGGGAGGATGTGTTCGGGATATGCTGCTCGGTATTGAACCAAAGGATTTTGATATTGTCACTTCAGCCCATCCTGACCAGATTGAAGAAATCCTGGAAAAAACCATCCCGATCGGTAAACAATTTGGGGTTATTTTAGCGATTAAAAACGGACACCATTTTGAAGTTGCAACTTTCCGCTCGGATTCGGGCTATAGCGACGGCCGCCGCCCGGATTATGTGGAATTTACCGATGCCGAAAACGACGCAATGCGCAGAGATTTTACCATCAATGCACTTTTTTATGACCCTACCGCAGATGAATTTTTGGATTACGTGGGAGGCAAAGAGGATTTACGCGATCGTCTGATTCGTTTTATCGGCGACCCGGAAGCAAGAATAAAGGAAGATCACCTAAGAATTTTGCGGGCTGTACGATTCAAGAATACTTTTCAAATGCAATATCATCCGAAGACTTATCAGGCGATAAAAAAGCATGCAAAACTTGTCACCAAGATTTCCACAGACCGCATCCGTGATGAATTGAACAAAATCATCATGCAAAAAAATCCCGGACAGGCTTTTGAAGAACTTTTTGAAATTGGCGTTTTGGAACTGATTATACCGAAACTTTGTAAGCTCAAAGGACTGGCTCAACCATTGCAATATCATCAGGAAGGTGACGTCTGGGATCACTCACTTCGCGCGCTAAATTCTTTGACTGACGAAGAAATCAGCGGCGATCCTTTACCTTCTAAACCGCCGACTTTGGCTCTCAAATGGGCAACTTTGTTGCATGATATCGGCAAATACGAAACTTTTCAGCAGGATGGCAAAAGAATCCGCTATGACGGACACAGCGAAATTGGTGCTGAAATAGCTAAAAAAATCTTAAATCACCTGAAATTTCCCAAAAAAAATATCAATAGAGTTTGTTGGCTCATCAGTCATCACATGATGATTGTCCCTCTTTTCAAAATGCCCGAAACACGGCGCCGCCATTGGTTTTTTCAGCCAGGATTTGAAGAACTCATGGAAGTCTATCGTGCCGATGCTTTGGGAATTGTCCCGACAAATCTCGATCTTTATCATAAACTGAGAAAACTTTATCTTCATGAAATCGCCAAACTCAAATTGATGCCCAAAAAACTCATAGATGGCAAAGAAATTATGAAAATTTTAAAACTGAAAGAGGGCAGGGAAGTCGGCAAAATTATCAAATATATCTGGGAAAAACAGCTCGATGACAAATTTAAGACCAAGAAAGAAGTGCTTGCTTATCTTGAAACTCTAAAAAATAAAAATACTAAATCAGCTTCTTCACCTTCATCATCTTCAAGTACTCGAGCTTCAAAAGGACTAGACTTCCTGCTCCAATCAGAAACAGCACAACTTCAGCCAGAAGTCCTACATAAGGTACAAGCGAAACTAGATAATAAGCGAATAATGCGAGCGAAATCACAAAAAAGAGCTTCCACTTAGAAAGTTTCTTTTTAAAATTCATCAAATAAGAAGCCGCCCATGATGCGGCGAAAATTTTTGCCAAATACATCAAAATCATTAATCCGGCAAAAGTGATCAAACCCAGAGGTATACCTATAACGCTGAACATCAAAATCAGAGGCACAATCAGGCCTCCAATCATCGCAAGCAGTCCCACACCAAAAGCTTTCGGAATATTTGCCTTTGTAATTTCCGCGGATCTGATAAGTATTTTGGGCATAAAAATAACCAACAAAAGAACGATCAATAAAGCCGAAATCAAACTGAATACTTTATGAACCAAAAAAAGATAAGTCAGATTCTGCAAAACACTATCCCGCTGAAACTTGTTGAAAGCGATTTTACCTTTCACAACTCCAACAGGAACATTGGATTCCAGGAGAGCGGAGTATTTGAGATTTCCGCCGATTTTTGCCGCTTCATCTATTACAAATTGATCTTCTACCGTCACGATTACATCGCGGCCTACTTCACCATTTAGAAACAACATCCCCATTCCTCCCCGCACATCCTCTTTTACCACTCCGTCCAGAGTCAAAATGCCCGTACCGGCTAAAACAGAACCGCTCACAACAGAATTTTTTCCCAAATCCACCTGCCCGGACGCAATAATCAAATCGTCACCGATATTGCCATAAACTGTCACTTTTCCACCTATCACCCTCAAATCTCCAAAAACATCGCCCGAAACTGTTACCATACCCGCCCCGACTACCAAATCTTCATGAATATTCCCATCAATCACCACAGAGCCTCCGCCGATATACAAATCTCCAAAGATATCACCTTTCACATTCGCATTCCCGGCCAAAATATAAGCATCATCCAGGACGTTTTGATTGCTGAAAACATTTTCGCCCACTTCTATCATTGCTGCTGAAGCCGGCAAGGCCAACATCAAAGAAAACAAAACTACAGACAATGAAATGAGAATTTTTTTCATTAGACGCATTATATTAAGAATTCAGCGCCTTAGCAAACAAACATTTTCGATATGATAAGTCTGCGGAAACATATCCACCGGCACAGTCTTCACAACTTTGTAATTGTACCGGGCAAAAACCTGGCAATCACGAGCCAAAGTCGCAGGATTGCAGGAAACATAAACAATCGTTTTCGGATCAAAATCATTGATTTCTTTTATCAGTTTTTCGGTCAAACCGGCGCGTGGAGGATCCACTACGATAGCAGAAGGTCTGACTTTGAGATCACTGACAATTTTCGCCGCATCGCCGGCATAAAAATCGATATTAAAAATTTTGTTTTTTCGCGCATTCTCTCTCGCAGCAAAAACGGCTTCAGGTAAAAGCTCAATTCCATACACCTGATTACAATGTCTTGCCAAAAAAAGCCCAATGGTTCCCGTGCCGCAATAAAGATCAAAAATAACGTCGTGCCCTCCTTCTTCAAGCATTTTTACAACTTCATAGTAAAGCTTTTCCGCCTGCAAAGTATTGACCTGAAAAAACGCCTGTGGAGAAATCTCAAAGCTCAACTCATCACCGTTTGGCAAAATCATTTTTTCTGTAATTGTTTTTTCCCCATGCAAAAGTCGCTCTTCGATGCGCTTTCTTTGCCCTCGCTGATTGATGATTTTCGAAAAATAAACACTGTCGCAATCTTTCAAAAGCTCGACAAAATCTTCCAGATCTTTTTGCAAATTTTCCGGCCAATCGTTACCAACATTTTCAGCCGCGATAAGGTTCACCATAATTTCACCTGTTCTTTTTCCTTCCCTGATAAACAAGGACTGCAAAAAACCTTTATTGCAGGAATACTGATAGGGGAGCCAATTGTGCTCAATTGCAAACTCACGCACTTTATTGAAAATTTCAACCGACCGTTTCGACTGCAAAAAACATTCATCCACATCCAAAATGTCATACCTTCTTTCAGGCAAATGCAGGCCCAGAGCAAATTGCATCTTCTCGTTATAACCGAAAGAAAACTCCATTTTGTTTCGATAATAAAACGGATCATCACAGGCGATTACAGTAAGAACCGGCGGCGCAAAAATCTTCCCAATTCGCTCAAACGCATCAATTACGTGCTGCTTTTTAAATTCCAGCTGCTTCTCATATGACATAAACTGAAACTGGCAACCTCCGCAAATCCCAAAATATTTGCAAACCGGCTTGATCCGATCTTTTGACGGACTCACGATTTCCACAAGTTTCGCCTCGGCAAATTTCGGTTTAATTTTTGTTAATGAAGCTCTCACTTTATCTCCGGGGATAGTTTTTTCCACAAAAACCGTCAAACCGACGGATGATTTTTCGGCATCACAGCAGGTGGGACTCTTGCATAGTCCACCTTTGTATTTGCCAATGCCGCCGCCCATAAAAGCCAGTGCATGAATATCAACTTCAATAATCTCTCCTTTTTTAAGTTGCATAAATTACGCTGCCTCTGCCAATTTCACAGGCTCATTAATCTCCGCTCTTCCAAATTCCGGCTGGCCATCGGTATACGAAAGCTCCGGAAAAGCATTTTTAAAATCATTAAAAATCACGTCTTTTTCCGCATCTGTTTTGGCTTTGGCAACCACTTTTTTGTATCTCGCCCACAATTCCGCATAATTTTTCTCACTGCAAATCTCCCAAATCCATTTTGCCATTTTTACTCTATCACCCAAACGATCTAAAACATTATTATAATGTGCCATCCACTCTGTATATCTTGGCGGCTCCTCAATATCGCTGTTTTCTGCTATCGGCGCAATCGCCCTGATATAAGCCTCAACAACCGCTTCATTTTGAATTTTTCCCTTTTTTCCCTGATGTGCGCGCTCATGCATCAAAACCGCAAAACATCTGATGGAATCCAGCACAGACCACGGATCAAGATAAATGCTTTTTCCCTCGGCTTTACCGACAGCTTGTCCTTCAAGTTTTTGAATGAAAATTCTGTCTTCATCCAGATCGAAATGTTCACGCGCCATTTTCATCGCTGTGCGCAAATTTTCCATCGCTGCATCAGTATTTGTTAAGCCCAAAATCGCTAGCTTGCGTTGAAACTCGGCATCTTCCTTTGCACTTTTTTTCAAAAGATCCGAAGCCTTGATGGCTGTCTGATCTACAACGTCTTCAGGACTCTTGCCTTGCCCATCGTGATCTTCGCGCCCTCCCTTTGGAAATTCCATCACATCGCCCATGCCAAAATTATACCATATTCAACCAGTGCTGCCCAACAAAAGACGGAGACTGTTGAATTAATCCCATTGACCGGAAAACAAAAAATGATCGCGGAGCGATCATGATTTGTGGCAAAATGTATTTTGAAAAGAATATAATTTAA
>JACQRJ010000045.1 GCA_016206505.1 Candidatus Peregrinibacteria bacterium
AACTAGTTTAAAGCCCAGATCATGTAATTGAGATATGCCGCGAAACTGACCCAAAGGATGTATGGCGCCAAAAGCCAGGCGGCCGGTTTGTATATTTTTGCGAATTCGATGATGGTGAACAGAATGGCAAACCAGAGAAAAATGATTTCGATAAGGGCTCCACCCGGACTGTGCAGACCGAAAAAGATGATTGACCAAAGCGTATTCAAGATCAGCTGACTGATGAATATGCCCAGGGCGATTTTTACATCCCGGCGATCCAGTCCTTTTTTCCAGACTAAAAATGCCGCGATGCCCATGAGCGCGAACAGTGCTGTCCAGACCGGACCGAATATCCAGGCCGGAGGATTGAGCGCCGGTTTAACGATGCCCGCATACCACGTTGAAATTGCCGAAGTTGTAAAGAACGACCCGATAACGCCGGCCAGTTCGGAAACAGCTATGGCTATAATGAGTTTGATGGTGTTGTTGAGTTTCATTGGTTGTGAGTTATGGGATAAAGTTCTATGAATTCGATGGTATTTGTTTGTTGCATATACGAGTAGATTACGCGCAAAGAAGAGCCCTTGAGGTATTTACAAAAAAAACGGGCTTTTACTATTGCTGCTCCGCTTCCGCGAGTAATGACACTAAAATGCTTGCTTGTGCCAAGAGGAATTGCAGCCACTATCTTCTTGAATTCATCCAAATCCGAAGCGAGCGAGAGGTATTTTTTGGATAGTTGCTTGAATTCTTTTGAAAATTCAGGAATTTCATCAAAGTGCATCGTCATAATTTCTCACAGAATATTTTTCGTCACGATAGAAAACACTCTCGTAAGAAAGCGCTTCACCGGATTTACGGCTAAGCCAAGGGACATCACGATGAGAATACTCGCTGATTTCGTTGGCATTTTTATCAGAAAGTCGTGCCAAAACTTCATCAATATGTTCAATCTCCTGTCCGGTCAACAAAGAAAGGTTCGCTCGTTTTAACGGTAGATATTTCTTTTGCTCATGGGTAAAGTATTTACTTTTGACCTCCTCAATTTCCCCATTTTTTTTCATCCTCTCTACAACGGTTTTTAACTCAACCGGCGTAGGGCCATGATGATTTTTGATGTAGGTTGCGCCCATCAAGTTTTCTTCAAATTTTTCGAAATAATCAAAGTCAATAAAGTAAAGCAACTTATTCAAAACAGTTTCTCCAACGTTAGGCTTGCTGCCAACTTTCTCCAAAATATACAACAAAACCTGCTTAAATTTCTCCAGATTTTTTCTGGTTACACGAACTTCCATGTCTGCCTTTGGCGCTTTTTTCTCCTTTTCCAGAATGATTTTCGGATCTTTCTGATTATTGAATGCAAGAAAATTTTCGAGGGTCATGCCAAAAATCTCTGCAAGCTTATGTGCTTCCGTAACAGTAATATCTCGCCCGCCCAGTTCGATCTGCATGTACGTTGGGCGAGAGATACCAAGCGCGGAAGCCATATATTCCTGTGAAAAATCATGTTTATTGCGCTGCTGTTGTATGAATTGTGCAAGCATAGGTAAAAGGATTAAAGCGTACCAATGATAACGTATGTAAAAAAGATTGTCAATAGATAATGTAAAGAAAATCTACATATCTTAAGGGATAGTTATACCAATTTGGAAGAGATGGGCAAGATCTAATCTTTGATAAGGTCAAGGGCTGGTTTTATTTTCAGATATATCGCTATTTTATATGCAGAATTCTATCCACTCTGAAGTGCCTCGTTTCTTTCCTTTTTAGGCAATAGGCCTCAATTCCCAAAAATGTTTTATTTGCATACCGCATGTCCCCAATAAACGATGGGGCTATTTTCCGATTGGATTTGGTGTCATCGGCTTTGAGATAAACGATTTCAAGCTCTTCGCCTTTTTGAATCGCTTCTTTGACTTTTTCAATTTTCTTACTAATCGGCATTTCTTTTTCAGAAATATTGTATTGAAACCGCGTCAAAAATCTAACTATATGATAATCAATCCAAATGTGTTTCTTGTAAATTGGCTTTTTAAGAATCAGCCCCTCAAAACTGGTACATCGACTTATGGCAACATACACCTGGCCTTGAACGAATGCTCCATTCCCGATATCAACAGCAACATTTTCAAAAGTTTTTCCCTGACTTTTATGAATTGTCACCGCCCACGCAAGCCTGACCGGATATTGGGTAAAAGATCCGATAATATCCACATCCAATTTACCAAGCGCTCTATCGTAAACATATCTGAAAATTTCCCATGTATTGCGGGACACATTGACGATTGACTCATTTTGCAATTCCACAACCAGATAATCTTCTCCGCTCTCTTCGTCTAACTTTATGTCCGCAATTTTGCCGATACTTCCGTTTACCCATCTACTGCCCGAATCGTTATTAAGCAGCATAATTTGCGCCCCCACTTTTAACTCCAGTTCTAATGAGGTCGGTAGATGTTTATTATCAAACTCGCCCTTTATTTCCCCCTGATATTTTTTTGCTTGAGTTTTTAATTGTGATAATTTTTTGTTATTTAAGTTGTCGGCGGCGGCATTTGTGGTTGTCAGTGTAATGCAATATTCCTCCCTGTTATCGTAATCATCAAAATTCGGGTTATGGCGACAATTCAGCTTTTGTACGTCACTATCCTGAATACTGCTGTTGCGAATTTTGTTTAACAATTCAATAAATTCGGGGTCTTTTTGCCGATATATTTTTTCAAGTTCAATCATCTCCAGGTCAACATTTTCAAGAATTTTGGCATCAAAAAAATACTGGCTCTTGTAATACGTCTGGAACATTTCCTTTTCATCTTTACCCGAGACAACAGGAGGAAGCTGATAAAGATCCCCTATGAATATCATTTGAATACCTCCAAACGGCTTATTGTTTTTGAGATAAAATTTGAGGGCTTCGTCAACGCAATCCAAAAGATCGGCCCTTACCATTGATACTTCGTCAATTACGATTGTATTGATGTGTTTTAGAAGCTCTATCAGTTTTTTTGAAGGTTCTTTGTCGCGTATTGTTTCCTTAGTTATATGGGGAGGAAAATGGAGGAAAGAATGGATAGTTTGGCCGTTTACATTGAGAGCAGCGACACCAGTTGGTGCCACAACCGCAACATTTTTGCCTGTTATTTCGCGAAAATATTGAAGAAGCGTAGATTTTCCCGTACCGGCTTTACCGGTGATAAACAGTACTTTGTCCGTATTTTCCATCAAGTCCAGAGCCTTCTTAAAATATTCATTAATTTCAATCTTATTAGTGGGTTTGGCTTCGATAATTGGCCTATTGGCAGCCTTCCTTTGTTGTTTTGCTGGCGTTTTTTTTGTTGCTGAAGATTCCGTCATACGTAACGGCATGCTATCATATCAAAAAATAATATTCCAAAGGAATCGAAACCGTTTTAGCCTCTTTACCAATTGCCAATTGGATGGAGCTATTGATTCATATATATTTGGACATACCAGAAAGGTCGAGGAGGCCGATTTTTGCGGTGGCTTAAAGCTATTTCTTCAGAATTTTGTTGGTGATTGTTTCTCCAAAATCTGCATTATTTCTTCAACGTCATCGTCCGGCCCCTCCACATAAAAAGGTTTTCCATCTTTCCCAAATTTGTGCTTTGTCTCATAGGGCTTATCCGCTTCGATAAATCCCCTCATTTTTCGGAAGTCAAAATGCGGTTCAAAACCCAAATTTTTTGCATAATCAACGGCCCCAAAAACGATACCGCGGCACTCCTCATATTCAATTTCAGCAAAATCTTGGTGATACATGGCAATAAAATCAGCAACCGTGTCCGCTTTTTGGGGTACAGATCATGGAGCGGGTAAGGGGAATTGAACCCCTGTCTACGCCATGGCAAGGCGTCATAAT